>NZ_JACTOJ010000013.1:0-125649 GCF_032335695.1 Clostridium sp. 19966 | reverse complement strand
GCTAGCCGCTTACATCATTCTTGGTATCAATGAAGATGGTAGAAAAGAAGTACTTTCCATTCAAATTGGTGAGAATGAAAGCAGTAAATATTGGCTTAGTGTTCTCAATGAACTCAAGAATAGAGGCGTAGCCGATATTCTTATACTTTGCACAGATGGTCTCACAGGTATTAAAGAATCCATATGGGTAGCATTCCCTAATACTGAATATCAGCGTTGTATTGTCCATCAGGTTAGGAACACATTGAAATACGTAGCAGATAAGGATAAAAAGCAATTTGCTGCGGATGTTAGAAAAGTTATTTATACCACCAATGCAATAGAAAGTCTAAACAGCACTTATCGTCGCTTAAATAAACAGCGAAGCGTATTTCCAAGCGACACAGCATTGCTTAAGGCTCTATACCTAGCCACTTTCGAAGCTACTAAAAAGTGGACTCTCCCTCTAAGAAATTGGGGAAAGGTGTATGGCGAATTATCCATCATGTATGAAGGAAGGCTCCAGTAAAAAAATAATAACAGCATGTTTAAAACTCCTTTCTTTAAGGCTGTTCTTGACATGCAACTAAATTGCTTCTATAGTAAATAAAAGACATGAAAGCCTCTTATCGGCTCTCATGTCCTATCAATAGTTATCATAGAAAGCTATTTACAGAAAAACTTTCACACACTCGTTATTTTTATTAATAGCTATGTTTTAAGAAAGAGGTTGATATTATTTTTGAAGTTTGGAAACTATCAAAGGCTTTATCAGCATTCTTTTAAAACATACCCTTATTAATCAAAAGGAAAATATATTTTTACTAAAATACCTCTCTCCACCATCAGGAAATATCACTACTATATTGCCCTTTCGTATGGATTTAGCTAATTTTAAAGCTGCAGCCATGGCTACTCCTGAAGATGTTCCTACCAGCAATCCCTCAGTTTTAGCCAGTTCTCCTACAGCATTAAAAATTTCATCTTCCTTAACCCTTATATATCTATCCACAAGTCTCTCATCCGTTACAGCCTTACCTTTGAAATTTATATTTTTCGTATTCCCTATATCAATCTCTTTTTCAGATAAAAATCCATCTTCTGGTTTCGCTATTATACTTTTTATGCTGGATTTTCTCTCCTTTAAATACTTAGATATTCCCCTGAATATTTCCTCACTCTCGTTACTTGCTATAAAATAATCTATATTTCCTTCCAGAGAACTATAAATTTCTGGAGCTGTAGTATTGTAATGCACCTCTGGGTTTCTGGGATTGTAGAACCCACTCAAATACACAGAATTTTCTATAGTTTTCAATAGATTTTTAGCCTTAATTAAAGCTCCCTTTATTTCTAACTCAGCTGGAGTGTTGATGACCTTCGCTCCTAAAGTTCTTATTATAATCTGCTTTTCTATAGAAAAATTCTCAGGTGCCACAAATATAGTTTTGTAACCTTTATTTATAGCTGCAAATGCGATACCAATAGCCGTATCTTCGAAAGCTACTTCAATTATCGTATCTCCCTTTTTCAAGATTCCAGCCTTTTCAGCTTCCCTTATCATATAAATACCTACTCTGTCTCTTATGCTTCCTCCAGGGTTAAACTGTTCTAGCTTAGCAAATACGGTAACATTTTCTTTCAGTTTGAAATTATTTAATTTTAAAAGGGGCGTGTTGCCAACCAATTCTCTTACATCCTCTATATAATTCATAATTTCATCTCCAAAACCTCATAAATCTTTATTAATTTACTTTGTTCTAAATTTGGTTTAAATCAGTGTTGATTTTTACACTGATTTAAACCATATATTATTACTTCACTCTCTCTGCTTTAAATGAGTGTTGATCTTCAACCTTCCTTTAAAGCAGAGCCTAAATTTCCAGAGTAGATGATAGTATCTTGCCTATGACTTCATTTATAAATCGGTACTGATTAAACACCTTTATTCCCCTAGATTTTAAAACCTGCAGCTCATTATTATTTGCACTATCTACAAATATGGCTCTGCAGTCTGATATCCCCTTAATATATTTATCTAAAATATCTTCTGAATTCTCGAATCTTTTATTTACTCTTTTCTTAGTTCTTTCTTCAAGGTATTTTGCTGTATTGTCACCTATTTCATATATTATGAACTTGTTTGCTTTAATAAAATTTTTGTTTACCAGTTCTCCGTCGCTGCTTGCAAATGCCACTTTATAGTGCATGATTATCCTCCTTCCTTATGACAAAAGTCATCCTAATTATTGTTTGCATTCCAAATAATTTTTATAGTTTAGCTAAGAACAATTAAGAAGTAAGAGCTGTGGCTAAAATTCCCCTGTAACAAATTTATAAATTGAAATCGGCTCTAAAAGAGACGATTTCAACCTAAACCACTACCTCTTCACTCTTACTTATTACTCATAATTTGTAAATTACCAATTGAATACACATTTTTTATTTAGTAGGTTAAAATGCTGGTACTACTGCCACTCCATACTTCTGCTTTATAAAGTTTCTAACATCATCTGTATTTAAAGCTGCAACTAATTTCTTTATTTTAGCTTTATTTTCATCACCTTTTCTTACCACAACCACATTTGCATAAGGTGAATTAGCATCTTCTCTAAATAGTGCTGAGTTTGGATCAAGCTTTGCTTCTAAAACAGTATTAGTATTAATAATTGCTCCGTCTAAATCTGGAAGAGATCTTGGAAGCTGTGCCGCATCGATTTCTTCAAACTTTAAATTTTTAGGATTGTCTGCTATATCTGCTGGAGTTGCACTGTAATTTGCAATACCGCTCTTTAATTTGATAAGTCCCTTGGACTGCAAAAGCACTAATGCTCTGTACTCATTTGAAGGATTGTTAGGTATACCTATCTTAGCTCCATTTTTTATATCATCTATAGATTTTAATTTTTGAGAATAGAAACCTATTGGCTCAACATGAACCTTTCCTGCCACAGCGAAATTATAGCCCTTTTCCTTTGATACTGATTCCAAATACGGTACATGCTGAAAATAATTTGCATCTATCTGCTTATCATTCAGTGCTGGGTTCAATTCATCGTCACTATCAAAGGATACTATATCAAGCTTTATACCTTCCTTCTCTAGCGCTGGTTTAATATGCTCTAATATTTCTGTATGCGGTGTAAGAGATGCTCCTATTTTGATAGTATTATCATCTGATGTGCTCTCTTTGCTCTTAGATGAACAACCTGTAAATATTCCCCCTATAACAAATACGCTTACTACTGCTGCTAATAATTTTTTATTCATTTTAAAATCCCCCTTATTTAATCAAATTTAAATCTTTTTTTATTTATTAATTTTGCTATTAAATCCCCAATTATCTGAACTGCCTGCACTATCACTACTAGAATTACCACTGTGCCTATAAGTACATCGGTTCTGAATCTTTGATATCCAAATCTTATAGCAAGGCTTCCTAGTCCTCCCCCGCCTATAGCTCCTACTATAGCTGTAAATCCTGTTATAGATATTATAGCTATGGTTATACCTCTCACTAAGGATGGCAGTGCTTCTGGTATAAGTACTTTTATTATTATCTCCAGAGGGCTGGCTCCCAAAGCTTCTGCTGCTTCAATCTTTCCTTGAGGTACCTCCTTTAAGGAATTCTCAATTATTCTTGCAATAAAAGGTGCTGATCCTATGGATAAGGAAACTATTGCTGCATCGGTCCCTAAAGTAGTTCCAACTATAAGCCTAGCCACAGGAAGAAGAATTATTATAAGAATAAGCTCTGGCAAGGATCTTATGATGTTTATTATCGCTCCCACCACCTTGTTGAATTTAGGGAATGGAACTATCCCTCCTTTTTCACTTATAGTGAGTATGACTCCTATTGGAAGCCCTATAGCAAGCGCTATTACTGTTGTAACTGCCACCATATATAAAGTTTCAAAAGTTCCTTTTGATAACATATCATATAGATTATTACTCATATACCTGACCCCGCTTCCTCTAAGCTTCTGCGCTGCAGACTATTGCTTATGCTTATAAATCTCTTGGCTGTATCGCTTTTAGGATTTAAGAACAAGCTTTCTGTAGGCCCCTGCTCCACTATGCTTCCATTTTCTAAAACAGCCATATTATTGGTGGTATATCTTAAAACATCTAACTCATGAGTTATTAGAAGTATAGTGATGCTAAGCTTTTTATTTATATCTCTTAAAAGCTCTAATATTGAGTAGGTAGTCTGCGGATCCAAAGCTGATGTAGCCTCATCGCTTAATAGAACATCTGGATCATTAGCAAGCGCTCTTGCAATGCCTACCCTTTGCTTTTGTCCTCCGCTAAGCTGAAGCGGATATGCATCTTTTTTTTCAGTAAGCTCTACAAGTTCTAATAGTTCCTCTACTCTAGGTTTTATATCTTTCTTTTTGTATCCCGCCACTTCAAGTGCAAAAGCTATATTTTCATAAACAGTTTTTGAATCGAAAAGATTAAACTGTTGAAATATCATACCTATCTTTTTTCTTGCTTGCCTCAATTCTCTTTTTTTAAGTGCTGTAATATTTTTATCCCCTATGATTATTTCCCCCGAATCTGGTTCCTCTAAGCGGTTTATACATCGTATAAGAGTAGATTTTCCTGCACCGCTGAAGCCTACTATTCCAAATATATCCCCCTTTTTTATCTGAAGATTGATGTTTTTCAAGACTGGTATTTTACCTTGAGGAGTACTAAATGTTTTATTTAGCTCCCTTATTGTAATCATTAATATTGCCCTCCTTGTTTCATTACTTATCCTATTTGTTTAATAGGTTTTAAGTGGATAATCTGCTAAAAAATATTTCTTTGTTATGGTATCCCTGATTCCCCTTATTAACTTTAAATTTTCAAATAAAAAACCTCTTGCAGACGGGCTACAAGAGGATATAATTCGCTCTCTTCCCATCTTCTAGGTTACACCTACAGGATTTAGCACCTTTGAAAAAATTCAGGTTGCCGGGCTTCATAGGGCCAGTCCCTCCGCCGCTCTTGATAAGAAGTTTCTTATTCATTTTTTCTAATTGTAACAAGCATATATAAATATGTCAATACCTTTTTAATAAATTATTTTAATTTATTTTGAACATTGATTGATTTTTTGCCACATCTTAAAAACTTATACTAATTATTTTGAAGCCTTTTGCAGGTATTACAATGTTTCTTTAGTCTCATATATTCCACAATAAGTATATCCAAACATTTACTTATGTATAATCGTTTGGTATACAAGCTTCCATCATAATCAGCGTCGCATACCCCATTTAATATTTCTCTAGCTTCGTCTATTCTTTTATTAAGATTTTCCATATCAGTTTTTTTACATTTAACATCTTCCATGAAGACCTCCAATTGTATAAATACTAAGGTAAAACCTATAATTTTCTATATAAATTTAAGTTCTGCTTTGAAATATAGCATTATTTTAGCATTATTAATCTTGCAACATATAATATTGCACAATATAATTATATAAGTTTTTCATAAATATACAATTTTATGCATACTTCATTTACGGTGATTTACAAGGTTTATTCCGTTATACATGTAAAATCCTTACTAGTTTACATAAATAAACACCTATAGACATTTATTTTACATTTTCTCCATTTATGCTGTGTTTCCTTCTTACCAGCTCATCTACTGCAAAGGTTGCCACATCGTCTGCATACTTTCCTTGTCCAAACCCAGCGTCATAGCCAAGCTCCTTAGCAAGTTCATGAGTTATTCTTGGTCCTCCACATATAAGCACAACTTTATGCCTTATACCTTCCGCTTCCAGCATTTCTACAAGCTCAGTTAGATTTTGAATGTGTATGTTCTTTTGAGTTACAGTTTGAGATACTAGCAACACATCTGCATCAAGCTCTACTGCTTTTTTTATAAATTCTTCATTTGGCACCTGACTCCCTAAATTATGAGCTTCAATCATATCATATCTTTCCAACCCATAATGTCCTGCAAACCCCTTCATATTCATTATGGCATCTATGCCCACAGTATGAGCATCTGTTCCGGTACTAGCTCCTATCACCACAACTTTTCTGCCTATATTACTTTTTATGAACTTATTAGTTTCTTCTATGCTCATGGCATGCACATCCACAGTATGAACTTTTATGGAAGTATAATCTACAGAATATTGAGTGCTCCCATATACTACAAAATAAGTAAATCTGGCATCTAAACCGCAGTGATAAGCTACTTGAGGATCATTAAAGCCCATTTTCTTGGAAAGCTGCAGTGCTGCTTCCACAGCTTTATCTCCATCCTCTATAGGAAGAGTAAAGCTAAGCTGTGCTTTTCCATCATTCATAGTATCTCCATAAGGTCTTACCCTTGTCAGATCCAGATTTTTATCGAAATCTTTTTTATCAGTAGAATATAAGCCTCCGCTCATTTTAACACCATCCTTATCTATTTTTCATTAAGTCTATGAATGGATTGAAATATTCCTTATGCTTTTCAAAGACTCCATCTAGTCCTTTTCCTCCATCCATTGGTCTTTTGATCCCTGCAAAGCTGCCCTTTTCAAGGGTTCTAAAAAGTCCTTGATTTTTTATATTTTCTAAAAGAGAAACTGCTTTTGAAAGCACTTCGTCCGCCCTTCCTTCAATTATTCCATCCTTCTTGAAGCTTATCTCTTCTCCTAAATCAGCCATAGTATTAAAAACGTAGCTGGCATTCTCTATAGCTAAAGCCCTATCGGACATAAAAGGTGTGTGTATAGCTTCTGTAAGCATCCCCAAAAGATGTATCTTTTGATTAGTCAAAATTGTAATCATATTAAATAATGCATCCTGTACGTGCCCCTTGAATATATTGCCTGTCATAAATTTTGTAGGAGGCATATATTTAAGAGGAGCCTTAGGAAATATCTCTCTTGCCATCTGCGCCTGTGCAAGCTCAAACAGGAAACCATTTTTTAGCTTAGGATCTATTTCAAAGGCATGACCCAGACCCATTTGCTCCTCTGGAATTCCTGCTAAAAGGGCAAATTGCTCATTAATAAATTGAGATGCAAGAACGGTATGAGCCTCCTCTACCGCATCTGCTGTAGTAAGGTAATTGTCTTCTCCTGTATTTATTATCACTCCTGCAAAACCATTAATCACTCTTGAAAAATACTGATCTATCATAGTTCTTTTCATATTTATGTCTCTAAATAAAATTCCATATAAAGCATCATTCAGCATCACATCCAGTCTTTCAAAGGCACCCATGGCAGCAATTTCAGGCATACATAACCCTGAGCAATAATTGCATAATCTTATATATCTGCCTAATTCTTCACCAGCTTTATCCAAAGCTTCCCTCATGAGCCTAAAATTCTCTTGAGTAGCATAGGTGCCTCCAAAGCCTTCCGTAGTAGCACCATAAGGCACATAATCTAGCAAGCTTTGTCCTGTAGTTCTTATAACAGCTATCACATCTGCCCCTTGCTTAGCTGCTGCAACAGCCTGTACTATGTCTTCATATATGTTTCCCGTGGCAACTATTACGTAAAGATAAGGTCCTTCCTTGTCACCAAATTTATCTAAATACTCTTCTCTTTTTCCTTTATTCGTATTAATTTTACTTATTGCTTTTTTAGCCTCTTCATATATTTTGGCTTTTACTTCAAATACTTCCTGCATAGGAAGTTTGATTAAATCCAGTTCTCCTCTAGACACTTTAATAGCAACCTCTTGAGGAGTGAGACCTGTATTTATCATTGCATTTCCTAAAAAAAATGCTGTTCCCAGCTGTAAAGCACCATTTCTTTCAAGATGCTCCACTATAACGTTAGGCAGAGGCACTCCAACCTCATCTGTTCCATCTATACCAAGCAATCTGCAAATGGTTCTTTCTACCGCTACAGTGCTGTGTTTTTCTATAAAGCTTTGAGTGTCAGCAGCTATATGTTTGGCTGCTGCTCTGGCTTTTTCTACTTTTTTAAAATCCAAATTCAACTTACTCTCCATACAGTCACTCCCTTTTATAATTCATCATAGTTATCTTGCACTCTATCCAAAATATCTTTTTGCAGTCCTAACAATCTGCATATATTAAGTGCCTCCCTAGGTGTCCTATGCGTCCCTTCTACTTTTTCAAGAGTATAATCCATGTGATGCTGTATCATATCCACAGCATCAGCACTGCTTTTATAAATGTTTTTTCTAAGTTCTTCCAATTTTACATTCTTAAGTCCTACCACCTCATAATGCTCCATGGCTTCATTAGCTATTCCATCGTAATGAGTAGCTACTATTGTCATACTTCTTTTATCGTTAAAATATTCTGCTACTGCCTTCACTAAATTTGTTCCTTCACTTGGATTTGTACCTTTGGAAAATTCATCAAGAGCTGCAAACCCTATTTTTCCTTCGGCATCAGTTATTATCTGCTTTAGCTTGATTATCTCGCCCCCAAAGCTGCTAAGTCCGCTTTTATCTGACTGCATATCCTGAAATATGAAATATATATAATCTAAGAAAGGCATTCTAGCCTCTTTTCCAAAAACGAAAAAACCGCAATGAGCTAAGTATAAATTAAGCACTATGGTTTTCAAAGCAACGGTCTTTCCTCCCATATTTGCCCCTGTAAGTATAGTGGTCCCCTTTGAAAGCTCTATAGTAATAGACGTAAACTTTTTATTCTTTTTCATAAAACTATCTTTAAGTTTAGGATTTAAAAGTTCTTTAAAATATATGCTTTCAGATATAAATAATGGTTTTACAGAAATATATTCCTCTGCCAGCTTTACTTTTGCTAATATAAAATCTATTTTCCCTATGAAACTCATATTTTCTTCTAGCTTATCTAATTCAGCACTTATCTTTCTCGACAGCTTCTCTCTTATACTTCTCTCTTCTGCCTCTTCCTGCACCACTACTTCTAATCTCTGTTTTCTAAGCTTTTCTTCGTCGTCTGTACCTATATTTTTTATTATGCTCTTCTCCAGCTCATCCTTTTCCCTTCTTATAGCCTTCAGCTTTTCAGAATAGCTCTCATATATGCTAAAGGTAGGAATTCCTCTGCTTTCTGGGTCTAATAAGTCTATGACATCTTCAAGAGAATTTAGTTTGATTTTTTTTAACTTTACCTTAGTTTTTTCAAATATATTCTTAAAATTCTGTGATAGCATACTGAAATTTTTTATTTCAAACAGTTCCACCTCATCTAAAGTCATAGAATTTCTGCATCTCGCTATAGAGCCCCTTATATTTTTAATTTTCATCATCACAGCTTCCAATTCTGAAAATAAGAATGGATTTTTTTCAAAGTTTACTTTCATAAGCTCTAAATTTTCAAGTTCATACATAAGCTTTTCGCTTTCAGCGCTTGAAAAAAAATGAATGCAATGTTTCTCTTCTTCTCCATAGGGAGTTAGCACCTCAAGTTTTTGCAGAATATATGAAAACCCTATTTCTTCAAATTCTTTATCATCAAAAAACTCCACGTTAACTCCCCTTTATGAACATTCTCTTAAAACATAGCCAATTTTTTAAAATACACTAGGAATTTATGAGTTAGGCATATTAACATTGATCACAGGTATATTCAAACTCTTCCTAAGGGCTGCTAGCAAGCTTAAATTATCTAAATCATATCCTTGCCAGCTGGTGGGATTGCAGGTTACACAGATTATTTTTATAGCCTTGACAGCCGATATGCTTCCCCCACGTCTTTTGAATTTTTCTAAGGTTTCTTTTTTTACAAAAAGCTTGCTTCCATCTTCAATAATTAAGTTAATAGGATTGGATGATTTGCTATTTATGACGTCCTCAATAAATTTATCCGAAACCATTCCTGAAACTGCTAAGCAAGCAGTTTCTTCACTGATATCAGCTATGGCTGCTTCCTTTGTGTCACAGCCTCTATAACTCAAAGCTTCAGATATAGCAGAAGCTTTAAACTTTAAAATAAGTTTCTTAGCTAGTTCTAGCATTTTATCATTTTTCTCTACTTCAGTAGATAATACTTCCACAAAATGCTTAGTTTTATTAACCACCTCTTCTATATTGCTCCCAACTGCCCCTCCTGTAGCAACTATGACTCCATCTGCTATTTCAGGTATAGTGAGACTTCTTCTTTCAAGGGCTCCATCCACTATAACAAACTGACTGCCTGCTTTTATAAGTTCCCTGCATATATCTCTCATATAGCTTCCTATTGATGGTCCCGCCAGTTCCACATATCCATCACTCAAAGCTTTTACTATAACTATTTCTCCAATAGCTGTGCTTATATCAGGTACAGCTATTATCTCTTTAGTGACATCTGAATTCCCGAGACACTTTTTCGCAGTTGCTGCATAAGTCCCCTTCTCCACATATATTCTAGGTTTTGTCCCATGTGTTACCCTATCTGTCTGTTCTCCATCATAGCCAATAGAAGTTATCCCAATTTTATATTTTCCTCTGGCTTCTTCCAGTATTTTGTTAAGAGCAGTGGTTTTTCCAACATTCTTACCTAATCCTGTTATTGCAATGATTTTGCAGTTACCCACACAATCTAATAACTTCATTTAAAGCTCTCCTTAGCTATTTAAAGCTTCCTTTATTACTGCTTCTTGCTTATACTTTTCTCTCTTTTTTCTTTCTAAACCTTCTGGTTCCAGCGCCATCTGCTGATGATTCAAAAGGCCTGCTATCCCTACTCTTTTTACGTTGCTTTCTCCCCTGCAAACCTCACAATTGCAGCCAGGAGCATAATCCGAAGGCTCCTCATAGGTGGTAATAACTCCTTCAAAATTTCTCAGTATGACCTTATTGTAACCTTGAGAAATGATATAATTAGGCATTACAGGTATTTTTCCGCCGCCTCCAGGCGCATCTACCACGAAGGTTGGAACACAAAAACCTGAGGTATGCCCCCTTAAACCTTCAATTATTTCAATACCTTTAGATACAGTGGTTCTGAAATGGCTTAATCCCACAGATAAATCGCATTGATATATATAGTAAGGTCTCACTCTTATCTTAACCAGCTCATGTACAAGATTTTTCATAACATGAACACAATCATTAACTCCTCTTAAAAGTACTGATTGGTTTCCAAGAGGTATTCCTGCATTAGCCATCTTCTCACAGGCTCTTTTAGATTCCTCTGTTATCTCATTAGGATGATTAAAATGAGTATTTATCCAAATGGGATGATATTTTTTTAGCATATTCACCAGATTATCAGTTATTCGCTGAGGCATAACCACAGGCGTCCTGGTACCCAGCCTTACTACTTCCACATGAGGTATAGCCCTAAGCTTCTTTATAATATATTCAAGCTTTTCGTCGGAAAGCAGAAAAGGATCTCCGCCGGATATTAAAACATCTCTTATAACAGGAGTTTGAGCTATATATTCTATTGCTTTATCTATTTGTGCCATGGGCAACGAACAATCATTATGTCCTGCAAATCTTCTTCTGGTACAGTGCCTGCAATACATTGAGCATTGATCTGTAACCAGCAGCAAGGCTCTGTCCGGATATCTATGAGTAAGTCCTGGAACTGGTGAATCTCCATCTTCATGAAGGGGATCTGCGAATTCTGCATCGCTTTTTATGAGCTCTGACACCGTAGGTATTGCCTGCTTTCTTATAGGATCTAAAGGATCTTCAGTATTTATCAGGGAAAGATAATAAGGAGTTATTGCCATTCTTAAATTTTTAAGGCACTGCTTTACTCCCTCCTCTTCTTCTGACGTAAGAGGTATATATTTTTTAAGCTCATCTACAGTTTCTATCCTATTAGCTACTTGCCATTTCCAATCATTCCATTCCTCATCAGTAACATCTTTAAATATTTTATATCTATTATTCACAACAACCAGGCTCCCTTCAAAATCAACTAGGGTATAGCTTTGTTACATATATACAGCTTCGAAATACTCCCTTAATTGCTTATTTTCTCTTAATTCATTTAATGTAATTTCTGCATGATCCTTGGTATAGCCATTTCCTATAACCATGTTGATATCTTTTCCTACTCCCTCTGCCCCTAAAGCAGACTTGGTAAAGCTGGTGGCCATGGAAAAGAAATATACTGTTCCTCCATCTCTTACTGGAAGTATAGCTCCCATCTCTGTATTAGGAACATTTACGCAATTTATAGAAACATCAACTTCTTTATTGCTATTAGCAGCTATTACCTTATTTAATATTTCTACAGGTTTTGTGGCATCCGCTATAATAGCTTCATGGCAAAGCTTCATGGATTTTAATCTTTCAGCTTGAGCTTCATCTACCACCACAGCAATAACTTTTCCAGTAGGTCCCACTCTTTTCATAGCTTCATAACAGCATAGCATTCCTGATTTTCCAGCACCTCCTAATATAAGCACACTCTCACAGGGCTTTACCAGTTTGGCAGTTTGAGCTGGAGCTCCAGCCACATCTAAAGCTGCTAGAGCAAGAGTCTCAGGCATATCCTGAGGAAGCTTAGCATAAAGACCGCTTTCAAAAAGTATTGCTTTTGCCTTCACTTCAACCCTGTCTATCTCTGGCTTTATATTCGTTATTTCATCAATCTTTAATGGTGTAAGGGATAAAGACACCAAAGAAGCTATTTTGTCCCCTACTTTTAAATCTATATTGTTTAAATCTTCACCTATCTTCTCTACAGTTCCTATAAGCATTCCTCCTGAGCCTGTTACAGGATTCTGCATCTTTCCCCTGGCTGCTACTATCTCAAGTATTCTTTTCTTGATTTTTTCTATATCTCCGCCAGCCTCTTCCTCCAATTGTGTAAAGCTTGCGGAATCAATATTAAGTGCCTGCACATCGATAAGTATTTCATTGCTGTAAGGCTCCATATCATTACTAATGCTATAGGCTGCCTGAGGAAGTACTCCTTCCGGGCTCAGCACCCTATGAGTTCCATATTTACATCCTTTTTTCATGTTAAAATCCCCCTATGCCTAATATTTTCCTAGCTTCCTCAGGAGAAGCAATTTCTCGACCAAGTTCTCTCGAAAGCCTTACTGCCTTCTCCACTAACTCTCCATTTGATTTTGCCTTTACACCTTTTTCCACATATACATTGTCCTCAAAGCCAACTCTTACATGACCTCCCGATATTATGGACATAGCTGCCACCGTAAATTCAAATCTTCCCAGACCCGCTGCCGTAAAAGTGCTTCCTGCTGGCAGGCTATCCTTCATAAAGGAAAAATCCCTTAACTCAGCACTTATTCCTCCATTTACTCCAAGAACGAAATTAAAATGCAAGGGTGCTTTAATTATTCCTTTTTTATTTAATCTAATAACCATATCTATCATGCCTTTATCAAAAACCTCTAGCTCTGGTTTTATGTTAAGTTCCTTCATCTTATTAGAAAATTCAATTATGGTATTCTCAGTGTTTACAAATATATCATCCCCACCAAAGTTGCAGGTGCCGCAATCCAGAGTAGCCATTTCTGGTCTAAGATATATAGGCTGAAGTCTTTCTTCATTTGTCATTCCTACAGCTCCTCCAGTAGAAGGCTGAATTATCACCCCAGGGCATCTTTTTTTTATCTCCTCTATACAGAGCTTAAAGCGTTCTTTGTCCTGAGTAGAAACTCCTGAATCTTCCCTTACATGAAGATGTATTATGCTCGCCCCTGCTTTAAAAGCAGCTTCTGCTTCTTCTCCTATCTCACTGACTGTGTAAGGTACTTTCTCGTTATGTTCTTTGGTAACCTCCGCCCCGCATATAGCGGCGGTTATTATGAGTTTTTCCATATAGCTCCCTCTTCCAAATTATTTTCTCTGCTTATCCTTTGGAACCACACAAGTTCCTGAGGCTCTGCAAACCACTATAGGTTTATCCAGCACATCTGCTGCAGATTCATTTACATCTGACCTTGGCACTATCACCTTTCTTGCTTCAAACCTCATAGCTCTTGAAGAGTTTCCCACCTTAACTATCTCTCCTTCTGCTTCTATAAAATCCCCTGCATATACTGGTGCCAAAAATTCAATATTATCGTAAGCTTTAAATAATCCTTCATCTCCGTCATTGATTATTAGAAGCTCTGTAGCCACATCGCCGAATAGCTCCAATATTTTTGCTCCGTCCACCAAATTTCCTCCATAGTGGGCATCACTTAAACTCATTCTTACTCTTATTAATGCTTTCATTCCAAATTCCTCCGTTTCATGTTTTGCTAAATGTAGACTTACATTAAACTAGTCGTTCTCTTCCTATCTCCAAGCTGCATTAATGCTGGCTGCAGTCTGAAGGCATTAAAAAAAGCACTGAAAGATTTTCAGTGCTTTTAATATCATAATTTCACCTATGAAGAGCTGCTATGCAATGAAAATCTATATTCTCATTACATAAATAGCACTCCACAAAATATTTTCATGACAGAAACAGCAGTTTTTTCTGCTATCTCCAAGGTTTTAGCTGAAGAACCAGCAAGACCTTTCGGCAGATAACCCCTTCACAAAGAACCTTGGAGGTTCTTATCCTTAACATTTCCCTGTTACCCAATTACCTGCTCCTCTATTTATGTATATTAATTTGTATCGGTAAAATATATATATTCTACTTACCTCAAAAATGATACACCCTAGAGAAATTTTAAAAATATTATTTATGCTATTTTGGTATCTTTTTGCAGTTTATTAATTTTTCTGTGTTTTTCCCTTATAATTATTACTTTTTGTAAAATTAATGGGTTATTTTTTAAATAATTGATAAGACCTTTTAAGCCTATCAAGAATATATATCAGAAAATTCTATATTCGTAATCTGAACTTTATTCTTTAAGGTTTCTCCTTCTATTTCTGCATTTTCTATGCTGCAATCTTTTTCGCTAAAATAATCTGTGGGAATATCCATAATAAATTCTGTACCATCTTCATATTCATTGTTTATACTTATGCTACCCCCATGCTTTTCCACAAAAGCCTTTACCAGTGAAAGCCCTATGCCGCTTCCCTCAGTATTTCTAGAAAGAGATTTGTCCACCTGAACAAATCTTTCAAAGATGCTGGTCCTCTTATTTTCTGGTATACCAATGCCAGTATCCTTAACTGAAATTCTTATTTTTCCTTCCAAGTCGTACATATTAACAAAGATGCTGCCGCCAGGGTTAGTGAATTTAATCGCATTGGAAAGTAAGTTAAGAATTATTCTTTCAAATTTATCTGCATCCATATAAATATATTTTTCTTCAATATCCGTATCAAATATCAGTTCCAGCCCCATGTTCTCAATATAATTGCTGGCTGAAATAACAGTATCTTCTACTACTGATACTATATTCTGCTTTTTTATGTTCATGGTTATGTAGCCCGATTCAATTTTAGTTATATCTATAATATTATTTATTAATCTAATTAGCCTGAAACAATTTTGTTTTATAATTCCTACGCATTTCATTACCTTTTCCTTATTCTCAGGCATGAGCTCTATGAGCTGAACTGGTGCCATTATCATATTGAGCGGTGTTCTTAATTCGTGAGATAAATTAGCAAAGAATTCTGTTCTTACTGCATCGTACTGTTTTAAATCATTTAACCGCTTGTTACTCTCCTCTGCCTGCCTTTTTATTTCTTCTGCTTTTTTTCTTTCTGTGATTTCCCTTCCTACCACCACTAGTCCCTTCTTACTTCCATCTTCATAATATAAAGGCACCTTTATAACCTCAAATATTCTTTTATTTTCGCTATTAATATGAAATACTTCTTCCACCATGGCTGTTTTCCCATTATGCCAGATATCCGAATCTGTCTTTTCGCAATTCTTCAATTCTTCCTTAAAATCAGGAAGAAGCTTTGAAAGCTCCTCATGGTTTTTACCTATGATTCTATCATCAGTACTATATAGTTCCATAATAGCCTCATTAGCTTCTACCCATCTTCCTTCAGCATTCTTAAAACATATTATATCTGGAAGAGAATTAATTACAGTCCTTAAAAATTCCATCTCATCCCTAAGTTTCTTCTCTTTTCTTATATGCTTATTTCTATCTATCAATAAATATATTATGAATGCTAGTAAAACAACTATTGCAATTCCAGTTTTATGACTTTGAAGCCTATAAAGTAGGCTTGATATATTTTCCATATGTTATCTCCATAACTATCTTAAGTTTCTGCTGTAAATCATACATTACAATATTATAATATAGTTTTTTCATAATAACTACATAAATGTTCATATCTTTAACATATGTAATGATTGCTGTCATCATTTATAATTCTAATAACCTTGAAATTACTGATGAAATAAAAAAATCATCAATTGTGGTATAATAAACAATAATAAATTCTTTTGCGGAGGTACCTCCTATGAATAAACATAAGGCTACTATATTGTTAATAATCGTTACTTTAGGTTTTTTAATAGCATATCCTTTCCATAGAACTTTTTGGGGCGGTTTATTAAGCAGCGCTTTCTGTGCTTCTATGATAGGGGGCTTTGCGGATTGGTATGGTATTACTGCACTATTTCATAAACCTCTAGGTATATCTTATAAAACAGAAATAGTTCCTAGAAACAGAGATAAAATTATTAATGCGCTATGCAATATGGTCACTGAAGACCTAATCACAAAAGACAGCTTAAATAAGTTTGCTGGCGAATACAATTTTTCTGAAATTATAATTTCATATATTAAAAAAAACAAGGATGATGAAAATTTTAAAAATGCTGTATTTTCATTAATCTACAGAATAATAGATGTGAGAGATGAAGAATCTCTAGAAGTGATATCTAAGCTTCTAAAGGAAAATTTGACCAAGATATCTCTATGGAGCATAATTAAATCTTCTATAGAAACCTCAATTAAATCTGGATATGATGAAAAGATATTGGATTTTATTATAGATGAGCTTATAATTTTTTCAAAGAGTGATGATTTTTTCAGCATATTAAAAGACATGGCTATTACTACAAAAACTTCTTATGAAAATGGAATGGCTCGAAGAAAATTCATAAATAATTTTGTGCTTGATATACTGCTGCAAACTTCACCGGAAGACATTGCAAGATCTATTCAGCAAAAGATTCTCGGTTATCTTGTTAGAGCTAAGAATCCTTCCAGTGATTCTAGAAAAAGTTTAAAAATCTGGCTTTATAGCAAATTCGACGAATATAAGAACAATGCTAAGCTCATTAAGCTTGTAGAGGATTGGAAACTTTCAAAGCTTGATAGCTTACTTGGCAAGGATAACTTCATAATTTATCTTGATAAAATCAGCGCTGACAGCCTAAACAATGGAGGAAATTTAGATAAATTATCTGTGGTGCTATATAATCAGCTTATAACCGCAGCAGATACCTTTGAAAACAACCCAAACTGGCAGCGAATAGTTAATGAAGGCTTAAGAAGCCTATCCTACAGTATCATAGAAATAGCTCATAACAATTTAAAAAATATAATAAAAGATAATCTATCCAGCTACTCAAACGATGAGCTTATAGAGCTTATAGAATCTAAAGCAGGTGATGATCTTCAGCTTATACGAATCAATGGATCGATAGTTGGCGGATTCGTAGGAATATTAGCTTTTTTCTTTAACTCTATACCTTTTTAAAACAAATGTTAATTTAGGGAGTTTAATATGAAAAATAAAAAGATAGCAGATATATTATTAGTAATTTTTCTCATAGCTTTCATTGTCACCGCTTTATTAAAGCAATATTTTGGAAGTGGATACATAATAAATATGTTTAACTTTGCATTTGAAGCGGCCTTGGTAGGCAGTGCTGCGGATTGGTTTGCTATAACAGCACTATATAAGAAGCCCTTAGGTTTCTCCTATCATACTGAAATTATTCCGAGAAACAGGGAAAAAATAATAAGCTCCATTTCAAAAATAGTTGAGAACGAGCTTATTAGCCCCAATATACTTCAAAAGAAATTGGAAGAAATAGATATAATTAAAGCTTTAATATCTTATGCAGATAATAATCTTCGGGGTAAAGGCTACGCAGCTGCTCTTACGAAAAAATATGCCTTACCTGTTCTTGAAAATATTGATGCTTCGAAAGCTTCTTTATATATAGAAACTGAAGTTAAAAAATATTTTAATAAATTAGATTTAACTGATAGGATAAATGAGGCCTTAACAATATTCATACGCAGCAAGGAATATACTGAGCTTGTTTTCGCAGTTTCGGAGCTTCTTATTGAAACTGTAAATAAGGATTCCACTAGGGAAGCAATTTATTCTACTATAGATGAATTAGTTAATGAAAATATAAAAGCCAGAAAGGGCTTCAAGAAGACTATTATGCAGGTAGCTCTCGGGCTTGCAGAAGGTACAAACAGCGTAAATATAATGGACGCTTCGGAGGCTATACAAAGACAAATATTGGAGATGCTCAGCGAGCTTAAAAATGAAAACAGTGACTTATATAAAAAGTTAACTATAAAAATTAATGAAGCGCTGATTAAACTCACACAGGAGGACGTTATAAAAGATATTGAGAACTGGAAGCTAGATACTATAGCTTCTATATCTATAAGAGAGGAAATAGAAGAAATTTTAGAAGATATAATATCCTCTTTAAAGGAAGCTATCTCCAGTGATAATTTTATTGATGAATACTGGAATTCAGATAATAAGAATGTATACAAAGATAATATTCATTTAATCGTTCTTTGGGTTAAAAATGAAACGGAGCTTTATTGGGATAAATTCAAAAATAGCGAAGAGTCAAAATCCAAGGCAAATATGTTTATCAAGAAGCTCATATATGGCTTTATAGAATCGGAGCATCACTTTATTGGAAAAATAGTAGAAGACTCCATGAATAAATTAACAAATGATGATTTAAATTTGTTTATAGAAGAAAAAGCTGGAAATGATCTTCATTGGATAAGGATAAATGGTGGAATTGTGGGAGCCATTTTAGGTGTGATTGTATATATTTTTATAAATCAAATATATGGCCCTTTGATTAATAGGTTTTTTTAAAAGGATTGGGTTAACCCCAATCCTTTTTGCTTAATTCTTGCTATACTGCTGCTGCACTTTTCACTGTATCTTGAACAGCATTTTGAGCAGAAGTGCTACTTGCTGAAGCAGCGCTGCTATTTGAATTTGCTAAACTATTCATAGCCTGCAGCATTACATTTTCCAATTGCTGAGACATTAATTTACTGCTGGCTCCAATGGAAAAACCTGAATCTGAGCTGTCATCGCTGCTATCATCAGTGGAGCTCATATCAGAGCTGGTCATCATCCTTTGCATAGCCATAAGCTGAAGCATTTCTTCTAGTTTTTTAGCTTCATCATTAGAATCACTAGAAGTTAATGTATTTGAGCCTTGGGAGCTTGCTGCAGCTGTAGTAGTCTGAGCACTATTTGTATTTGCTTTTTCAAACATCTGCATTAACAAATTTTGAAAAATATCACTTGTAGATGTATCATCAGTAGAATTTATAGAGCTTGTACTTCCATAACCATTCAATTGCTGAAGCTGTGAAAGATTTAATATTGAATTTGTATCCATATTTTCACCTCCCTTATTTCTATTCTATTTCCCATTATATTCTCCTATATTTCTGTGTCATTTTTGTTACAATACAAATTAAACAAAAATTTTTTAAAGAAAAACAATATATTTTCTACAAAATTGTTAATTGTTGTCGATGAACATATTATAGAATTGATAAAGACAAATTTAAGACTTTTCTAATAACCACTTTTAATATAATTATGCTATAATAAAACCGGTTTGTACACATAAAAATATTGGGGGAATTTTTTAATGTTCATAGAAGATATAGGATTAAAAGTATATACAGGGCCAATGTTTGGCGAAAAAAGCGGAATGCTTATACATAGCATAAATATTGCGGAAGCTTATGAAGGAAAAAAAGTCATTCTTTTCAAGCCAGAAATGGAAGTAAGGGATGGTAAAAATAGAGTAGTGTCCAGAACAGGACTTCAAAGATGTGCACTAGAACTTCCAGAGATTATCACAGATGAAGTTATTGAGGAAACTTTAAAAACCTGTGAGGATTACGATGTAATAGGCATAGATGAAGCTCAATTCTTTAAAGGAAAAATAGTGGAGCTTGTACAGAAATTAATATTTTCTAAAAGGGTTATCATATCTGGATTAAGTATGGATTATGAAGGTCTTCCCTTCGGAAAAATGGGAGATATAATGGCCTTAGCAGATGAAGTAGAGCATATGTATCCGGTGTGCGCCTGCTGCAAAAAAAGGAAAGCTTTATTTAGTCAGAGACTTTCCAACGGAAAGCCGGTTACTAAAAAAGGACAAACTATTCTTCAAGGTGATAAAGAAAGCTATGAGCCTAGATGCAGAGAATGCTTTGTTCCACCTGCAGAATAAAATTAGGTTATGTTTTAAAAGGATGTTGATAAACACTGATTTAAAATATGCCTGAAATTAAGGCAAAAAACAGATAATAGAATTAATTCTTGCATAGAAATAATTTTTTTGATAGAATCTATGTAATGAAATAGTTGGATTCTTTAAATATAAATTCATTGAAGAGAAAAGTACTTTTTTATGGAGATTACAGCGAGCAAAGGTTGATGGAAGCTTTGCATCTTAGTATCAAAGGAAGAGAGCCTCTGAGAAGCTGCCCGAACTCACAGTAAGGTGCGCCGTTAACTGCGTTAAGGTTTTAAGTAGTATATGTTCTTTAATGTTTATCATATATTTAAATAAGAGTGGTACCACGGTATCCCCGTCTCTTCACAGGAGGCGGGGATTTTTGTATTCACCTACGTTTTTAAAGAAAGCCAATAATTTAAGGAGGAAAACATGAAAAAATTAATAAAACTTATAACAGAAGTGTTTGAAAATGCTTTTGAAGAAGCAGGCTACGATAAAAGTCTTGGAATGGTAACTTCTTCAAACCGTCCTGACCTTTGCCAATATCAGTGTAATGGTGCTATGGCTGGAGCTAAGAAATACAAGAAGAGACCTTTGGACATAGCTCAAGAAGTAGTAGCTAAAATTAATTCAGATATATTCAGTGAGGTTGTTGTAGTTAATCCTGGCTTTATAAATATAAAGCTTCAGGACAGCTATCTTAAAAACTATATTGAAGCAATAGCAGCAGACAGCAAATTTGGTGTTGAGGCTTCCTTGAATCCTCAGACCATAGTGCTTGATTATGGTGGCGCAAACGTAGCAAAGCCTCTTCATGTAGGTCACTTGAGAACAGCAATAATAGGTGAGACCATAAAGAGAATGGCTAAATATCTAGGTCATACTGTTATAGGAGACGTTCATCTTGGAGACTGGGGACTTCAGATGGGAATGATAATAACTGAAGTGAAAAGAAGAAATCCAGAGCTCCCTTATTTCGACGACAGCTTTACTGGAGAGTATCCAGAAGAAGCTCCGTTTACTATATCAGATCTTGAAGAAATCTATCCTACTGCCAGCAAAAAAGCTAAGGAGGACCCTGCTTTGATGCAGGAGGCTCAAGCTGCTACTGTAGAGCTTCAAAATGGCAAGCCTGGTTACGTGGCTTTATGGAAACACATTTTAAATGTATCCAAGAGGGATTTAAAGAAAAATTACGATAATCTGAATGTAGATTTTGATCTTTGGAATGGTGAAAGCGACAGCCAGAAGTATATAGATACTGTAGTTACCTATCTTAAGGAAAACAACTATGCTTACGAAAGCAAGGGAGCCTTGGTGGTGGATGTAGCTGAAGAAACTGATACAAAGGAAATTCCTCCTATAATAATATTAAAATCAGATGGCGCTTCACTTTACAGCACTACGGATGTGGCTACTATCTACGAAAGAGTTAAAGAATTTAATCCAGATACTATAATGTATGTGGTAGATAAGAGGCAGGAGCTTCACTTTGAGCAAGTCTTCAGATGCGTAAATAAAACTAAGATTGCCAGCGAAAAACTTAACCTTCAATTCATAGGCTATGGTACCATGAACGGAAAGGATGGAAAGCCTTTTAAGACAAGAGAAGGCGGAGTAATGAGGCTTGAGAACCTAGTAGGTCAGGTAAGAGATACTGTTAAAGCAAAAATTCTTGAAAATAAGAGTGAAATGGATGGAGCCGAAGCTGAGGATATAGCTAAAAAGGTAGGGCTTGCAGCCGTAAAATACGGAGATTTATCAAATCAGATTTCCAAAGATTATATATTTGATATAGATAAATTTACTTCCTTTGATGGAAAGACTGGTCCATATATCCTTTACACTATAGTAAGGATAAAGTCTATATTAAGAAAAGCGGGAAAAATTTCTGAAGGAGAACTTCTAGCTCCAAAAAGTGCTACGGAAAGAGATATTCTTCTTAAGGTAACTACTTTTAACGATACCTTGGAATTCAGCTTTAATGAAAGAGCACCTCATAAATTGTGTGAATATATGTTTGAGCTTGCCAATTTATTCAACAAGTTCTATGGAGAAAACAAGATACTTTCTGAAGAAAATGAAGCTACAAAAGCATCTTGGCTTAAACTAATCTCCATAGTTAAAAACGTACTTGAAACCTGCTGTGATATAATGGCTATAGAAGTGCCTGAAAAAATGTAATAAATCAAAAATCAAAATTTCTGATTCCTAATTGGTTATAAAAAAACAATCATAGTAAATCATGCTATGATTGTTTTTTTAATTATGCTTGTACACTTCCATTTATCTTCCCATCGTCTAAATAGTCCTTGGCTTTGTGGTAAAGATAGAATACTATTTTCTCCATCATACCTTCACTTATAAATATGGTTATTCGCTTAGGTAAAAATACATATGCTTTATCTACCACCCACTTAACCTGCTCATCTCCGCTTTTTAATACAGCATCTTTAGCAAGGCTTTTTGCCAACAGCATCAATGAATAAAGCTTAGCCTTGAAGCTTTGCCACTCACATGCAGCATAAAGCACTAGGATAAGAATAAGTATCAGTATAAACTTATAGTTCACTAGAAATGTCCTTAGGTTTTCCATTTTTTATCCCTCCAAAAGTATTTTTGTTGGAGTCAAACCCTAGAAGCCATATTTCTATATATCATATTTTACACTCTATTTACTATATATTCCATATTCAAGCTAATTATCCTTAATGTTTAATAATTTGTTTACTTCTTATATTAACTATCTAGGCTATGTCTTAAAAGAATGTTGATAAAGACGTTTTTCGTCTGGCATGGTTTCTTTCAGAACCCATGTGAGTAACTCTAAGGGCTGCTTTGTTATAATTGACTACCCATTCAAATACGCCATCCATGGCGCTTGAATGGCTTTGCTCGTCCATGAGCAAAATTACGCCAATTATAAGTCGCAAGCCCTAAGAGTTCCTAGAACTCAAACGATAATATCAACATTTTAAAACATAGCCTTCCCCACCAAAGGAATATTTTAAATCAGTGTAAAAATCAACACTGATTTAAAATATATACTACTTATTTACCTCAAATACCGCAGCTTTTATAATATTATATATTTCATCACTGGTGAGACTTGTCTTGTTTTCTATCATAGCTAACACCTTGCTGTGCTTAAGTGTTCCTTCCCAATCCAGCTCTTTACCCAGCTGCTCTACGGACTTAACAGAATCTTTAATGAGTTCTTTATCCTTGTTGTACTGCTCTATTCCCATGCTTTGCTGAAGTGCCAGCTTTTGCTTTTCAAGCAATTCTTTTTTGCTGTCCAAATATTTCTTCACTTCACGTCTGCCAAGTTCCATTATCGTTCCTATAAAAGCAGCCAGCAAAGGTATTACAATTTGATTTACTATCTCTTCCTTCATTAACCTCTCTCCTTCTTTAAATATTAAGCTTTGTTTTAAATCAGCATTGATTCTTGCAAAGCCTTTATCAACATTCTTTTAAAACATAACCGAATATTATTTCAATAATGTTTTTATGGTATCAGGTCCAGCTATGCCATCCTTGGCTAATCCCTTAGACGTTTGAAAATTTTGCACTGCTACAAAAGTACAGTTTCCAAAAACTCCATCAGCTCCGCTGCTGCCACAGGAAAATCCAAGAGCCATAAGCCTATTTTGAAGCCATTTTACTAATTCTCCCCTGCTTCCCCTTTGTAAAAGTGCTTTACTTATCACTGCATCAGTAGCAGTTCCCTCTATGCCGTCCTCAGATAAATGATTGTATCCAGCTAAATTAGAAGCCTGCTGAAAATTTTTCACTACATCATTTTCCTTTGGAGCCTCTAACCCAGCTGCCTTAGAATTTAAGCAATTGAAGGTTTGCTCTCCAGCTAGACCATCTGAGCTAAGTCCATTATCCTGCTGAAATTTATATACTGCATTCTTAGTAGCCTGTCCATATTCTCCATCAGCTCCATACTGCCCCAAATCATATCCAAGCTTTATAAGCTCACTTTGAAGTTGCTTAACCTTATCTCCACTATCCCCAACCTGCAGCCAGCTTCTATTTTGTATAGGCTGATAGTTAACGGTGGAGCCCTGGCTATTTAACGAAGCATTTTTTATTCCATCAAAAGGAAATTTATCTCCCGGGCAGGAGGTATTATATAATGCTCTATGGGGCTCTATTCTGTCCAGCTGATATTTTCCTATTAAGTATTTATGCAGCTCTATTCCAGCTTGTTTCTGTACTTCCGGCATGGAATCTTCCATATAATTTCCTTCGAAGCAGACTCCAAGGGAATTTGTATTATAGCCATAACAATGGGCACCTTCCGCGTTTTCTGGCCTTCCTCTATATACGCTGCCATCCTTTCTAACTAGGAAATGATAACCGCAGCCTATCCAGCCTCTTTCCTTATGCCATCTATCTATATCCTGTATGCTGCAGCTGAAGGCTTCTGCATGATGATCCACAATAAGCTTTGGAACATTATTTAAAATGAGGGCTCCATTCCAAGATAAATTTGGTTCAATGATATTCATTCAACTCATCTCCTTATTTTTTTATAAAAACTCCTATTATAAAAATTGAGACTGTAACAAATATGCCCAGTCCCCATTTTATAGTTGATATTAAATTCTCCATCTGATCACATAAACTTTTTATGTGTATTTTGTATTCCCTGCTGTCCTGCTCCAATTTATCAATTCTTTCAGAGTGATTATTTATCCTTTTTTCCTGAAGATTTATTTTTTCATTTATTGCTTTATGCTTTTCCTCAAAAAGCTTATAATCATAATTATTCATACTTCACCGCCTTTACTAGACCTCTAGGGCTATATAGGTGATGGATAAGTTTCCTCCATATACATCCTGTTGGGAGGAATCTTTTCTTCCATACCAAGCGTATAGATTAAAGCTGCCTTCCTGAGAATTTATTTCTGCTGCAGGTATACTTGCTCCAATACAGGATATGGTATAGCCACTAGCCTTGTCTGTGCTTGGTGTAATAGGCACCACTCTAAAATTCTTATTTTTAAAGCTATCTGGAAGATAAACCTTTTGAATTCCGCTGTTTATATTATTTGCATCCTTAGATAAAGCTATAGTTACTGTATTAATTTCTATATTTTTAAAAAGTTTCTGGCTTACTCCACTAGTTACTTTGGTTAAATCTCCATTTTGCACAGAAATATAACTTTTATCATCGCAGATCCACTTGCTGGAATTACTGATATTAACATTCATATCCCCGTTCATGGTGAATACATTGTTGTATTGTCCAGTATACCCTTGATTAGAATATTGAAGCCCTTGGGAGTTCCATCTCCATATATTATTGGCAGTTTTCATGGTTAAATCATCACTGATAACTAGCTCCACTGGCTGGCCATCATCATTTTTTCCTATGGTGACATAGCCACCCTTATCCCCGCTTATCCAGGAGGTAGCGCCGCTTACTGCTTCGGATACATTGACCCTGCTAGTTACCACCTCCTGCTTTATACTGCTTACCTCTTTATTGTAGGATACTGCAAAATCCTGCTTAAAATTGCCGAGAGTTATCTCATTGTATCTTTCAAGGATTGCATCATAAACATACTTAACTACTTGAGCAGATATATCTATTCCAAGATTTTCATGCTTTACTGTAACTGTGTCGCAGATATATATTTGCTCTAACTCCTTAAAATCTTTATATTCCTCTGTTTGAGAAAGCTCTATGAAATTAACTGTATAAGTTACACTAGGTTCATCAAGCTTGTTTACAGCAAATTCATTAGCGGCTCTTTTTCTAAGCTCTGCATATATTTGATCTGTGGTAGTTGTTTCATCAGAAGTTATATCTGAGTATTCTATATTGTTTATTTTGGGATATGGATAGCTATTGATATTAGGACTATCCACATATTTCTCTGGTAAAGTAATACTATTGCTGTTTGAATCAGTAGTGCTTGGCATGATTCGTGTAACTACCCCAGATATATCTATATCTTCCTCTACACCTTGAAGATTTTTCCCATACTCAATAGTAATTCCGCTAGCATCTTCTGCTTGTGCAAATATCCTTATGCTAAAATTGTCTCTTTCTATAGCTCCTCCCCAAATATTTAAAAATGAATTTTCACTATCCCCCATAATAGCCTGCACGATATTAGTCATAGAATAATTGGCAGACGCCGCATTAGCTATATCCGAAGCAGCTTTAAAACTATGGGAATAAGACGCTGAATTTAATATACTTTTTATGGCATCTTCAGCTTTCTGATTACTTATATTCAATTTCTCTATGAAATTATCAAGTAAATCATAAAAAATATGCCTGGCGTAACAAGTGACACTAGTCATATTTTTCACTTTCTTATATATTCTAAAGAGCTGATCTCCATTTTTGGGGGTAGGCGCTTTGATTATATTTCCTTCCACTAGCTGCAGCCACTTATCATCACCATAAGTGGGATACTCCAGCTGCAATTCATAGGTTCCATTTTTTTCTTCTGTAACTTCTGCCATTATACAATTATCTAGAACCTCTAGCCCATTAGTTGTAAAATTAGTTTCCTTTGAATTATAGACTACTATCAATTAATTCACTCCTTTCTTATAAATAAAAGGATTTAGATAAAATCTAAATCCTTTTTGTTCGTTTTAGTTTCCTACTTTGTATAAACTTAACCTGTTATTATACTTCGTGACATTTCTAAATAACTAACAGAAGTGTTTCCACTTTGGTCAGGGGTACACAATATTTGCATTATCAATGTTTTACCATTCCCCAAATCACTCCATAATGGAGCAGCATTATTTATAAATTTAATATTCGAACTATTTGTATATCCACTTGTACCACTAATTATTTTTATTGCTAGAGTGATTATATCTCCCTCTCTAGCTCCGCTAATAGTACCCAATGTAAAATTTGTATAAGTATATACATAAAATTTTTTTCTTGAAGTTGCATTGAAACTAACCGTTGCATTATATGTCGTTATATCTGTAGCTTGATAATCTGGAAAGTTTGACACTTTATCATTCATTTGCCTACTATCAATTAATAATACATCTTCCGCACAATTTTGAAAGATATTATTAATTATTTTATTATAATTGCCGAAAGATGCTTCAGCAACTCCATATTTAGGACAATTCATAATAGTATTACATTCTATTATATTATATACAGACTTGTAAGTAGCTGAATAATCAGTAATTCTAATACCTATTCCTCTTAATGCACTAGTAACTAACCCACTATTATAAATAATATTATGATGAACATGACCATAATTACTTTCAACTAATTGTATTCCCTCAAGTCCTGCATTAGTTAAAATATTATTTGCTATTATATATTCCTCACAATTTTGAATAAATATAGGACTATCATGTAAAGATGAAAAATAATTATCTGTTATAACAACATCTTTATTGTAAGTTGCTTCTGCTCCTTGCACCCATAGATTTACTTGATAACAGTTAAAATTATTTTTATTAATTTTAATATTATGTTTATTAGCACCAATATATAAACCAGTATCTTCAAGAGTAGCATCAAATACATTGTTTTCAAATATATAATTTGTCGTTGAATAAGTATCGTTTGTTCCAATTAAACAACCAATACTAACGCCTTCACTAGCAGGTCTTGAATTTTCAAAAATGCAATTTGATACCCTCAAATTCCCACCACTTTGTGTAGTACCATTCGTACTTCTTTCATATAATCCAGTAAAAAAAT
Organism: Clostridium sp. 19966; assembly: GCF_032335695.1. Classification (NCBI taxonomy): domain Bacteria; kingdom Bacillati; phylum Bacillota; class Clostridia; order Eubacteriales; family Clostridiaceae; genus Clostridium; species Clostridium sp. 19966. The sequence continues at coordinate 97,652 of NZ_JACTOJ010000013.1, read as the reverse complement.
TATCAAAAATGCAATGGTCAATAATATTTAAAAATGGTATGGTATTGTTTCCACATCCATCTAATAATAACAGTGGATTCCCAACGCTACCACTTTGTTTTGCATATCTAAAAGCACACCGTATAAATTTAATATTATAAGAGTCTCTCATTTCTATTAATTGATGAGCATCTTCTTCTACACCTTCAAATGTTATGTCTTTAAATGTAACATTATACACGCCATTATATTGAAATAATAACCAACTATCAGTAGTATTGTTCTTTTTTATTATAGTTTTGTCTATACCAGTTCCTTCTATTATTAAATTTGATATTAATTTATTATTAATAACTCCAGTTAAATAAGTACCATTATTAAAAGCTAATTTTTTATTATTAAATACAACCAATGAATTTAAAGCGTTTATTATAGCCTGAGTATTATCAGTTGAGTTATCTCCAACCCCATTAAATTCTTTTATATTATGAACAATATCTGCCAATTCTGAATCAATTTCATTCAGTCTATCCTGATATCTCTGATCCAAATTTTGCATCTCTGCCTCAAATTCATCATTCCACTTCTGAGCTTGAGTTAAAGCAGCAGTTAAAGCATTAAATTCATTACTGGATTCTATTGCTTCATCATTTCTTAAGCTCGGCAAGACATTTATACTAAACTGCTTACTTGAAAATATGCTTCCATCGTTACCGTATATAACAAGCTCGCATTGTAATATTCCTTCTAATGCTAAAGCTTGATTAGTCAATTCAACTAAAATTTTTCCTGAAGATGCATCTACAACAGTAATGTTGTTAAAAATTAATGTTTCATCTGGTTTTACAGCATATATCTTTACAGAGTTATTAGTTAAATCTAGCGGCAGAAAATTGTAAAGCAGGTTAAATTGTATAAACCTGCTTTTAGTATCATTCTGCTTTACATCTATTTTTATTAAAAGTTCTTTTGAAAGATCCATATCAATACTTTCCGTTATTTGCAAATTTAATCACCTGCTTTCATCAATCTTTGATTACTAAGTTACATGGAATTAAACATTAGTACTACAAATTCTTAGTTTGTTACAGCGTTAGTGATTTGATTTTCTTCATCTTGACTAATCCAACCTTTAACTACTGCATTATTTAATTTTTCTTTACTTAGCTTTCCTGATTCATATAACCTTTTTAAAGTTTCATACATTTTTATGCCTCCTTTATCTTAAAGACTTGCTAAAACCAACTGGTCTACTGTATCTTGAAGCGTTTTTATCTGCTGAACTTGGCTGTCTATAGTCTGCTGCATGAGTTCTGTTTGAGAAGGTTGAATAGGAGTAACTAGTACACTATATTCTTCAAACGCGTCTTCAAATGTTAGAGCATTTATATCCTTCAAATTATACTGTTTGCCTTGATTTTGCATTTCAAAAAACTTATTATATAACTCATCACTTATCTTTACATCTGTAGCTAATATCTCATTTATTGAATCTTCTTTAAATCCAAAACCCCCGTCAGAATTTTTAAATATATATTTCATTTATACTCCTCCTTATTTACCTATAGCAACCCACGCAATAGTCGAACCATAAACGAGTTGATTGTGATATGTTATAAAACTAAATCCAGATTTAGAAACAGTACCAGTCTGAGCTCCCCATAAAGAAGTATTATTTACTTCCACAGGTCTTGACATAAGGCTTAGTAATGCTGCATAACATGTATTTGGAAATTCCACAGGAAACTTTATATCTTGAGTAACCATTCCTGTACTACCATTTGGTACACCTGCTGCTCCCCACTGTATCATAAATCCATCTTGAAATTTTCTGTATCCATTTCCACCAGTATCCGTATATAATAAATCTTGTGATTTTAGTACAAAATCAGCTACTGCATGACTCTGCAAAGTTGTAGCATTAATGCCAGCATCATCAGCATCAACAGTTTTTAATTTACTTAATACATCTGCTGCCGTATAGGCTGATGCGTTGCTGCTTATTCTGCTAGCCAACTCATTAAAGTCACTCTGAAAATCAGTTAGATTAAATTTGTCATTTACCGTTTTAGTAGGTATTATTAAATTTGCCATTAGGCTTCACTTCCTTTCTCAGCATAAACACAATACTGCAGATTTTTTTCTGCAGTAATATTAAAATTGCTATTTATAACCGACACATACATAGTATAAATTCCTTCTATATCTGTATCAGTACTTTGTATAGTATATTGACATACTCCATCATCTTCATCTAGTATCACTAAATGGCTGTTATCATCTACGCTGTCTATTTCTTTCACCTTGCCATCCGGTCTGAATAATCTTATATGAACTTTGGAATTCACTAAGTTTATCGGCAGACCAGAAGCATCTATCATATCAAACTTATAGTATATTCCCATATCGTTCTGAGCAATATTTAGCATTATATCATCACCCTTTCTTCCAAACTTATAAAGGTACTTGTTATGTTTTTATATTTCATAATGTTTAAATCATTATAGATATATTGGCTAAGCTGATTGTAGTTATGCCAAATACATGTAAAATCTATATTTTTAAACTGAAGCTGCTCCTCAAATACATTATCAAGTTTGAATGTAGCCTCTTCTGTTTTTTTAGTTTGGATTAACAGCTGGCTCTTCACATTTATTTTTGCAGAAGCATTTATTTTAGATATCATATAAACACACAACTTTCTCCAATAATTAGCTTTAACATAGCTTACAGAACCTACATTCATATTTTCAAATAATATTTTATCTATGGTATAACTTGCTGCAATTTTACTGCCGCTTTTTATATCACTATTTAAATTCTTTAATAAAATGCAGGCAGCCGTTATGGAAAAGCTTGACTTTACAATTAGGTTAAGCAAGTTTCTATTTATTACATTACCTTCCATGTCAGCTTTTGTATTAATAATAGAATCTGCATATTTCTCTACTATTGATTCTGCTGCTAATTTTCCTAAGCTGTTTATATGACTTAATAAGGGTACCTCCAATAAATTAGTATAACTTGCTTCCGTTTTAATGCTGCCTTTTATATCACTATTCAAATTCTTTAATAAAATAGAATTAGCAGCCACAGAAAAGCTTGATTTTACAATTAAGTTAAGCAAGTTTCTATTTATTACATTACCTTCCATGTCAGCTTTTGTATTAATAATAGAGCCTGCATATTTCTCTACTATTAATTCTGCTGCTAATTTTCCTAAGCTATTTATATGACTTACTAATGGCACCGTTAGTGCACAAGTATATTGAGCAGAGTCGTTAGCTGCAGTTAAAACCTTGGCATTAAAAATAATCCCTTTTAAAAAATACAGGTACGTAGAATCATACCTGTATTGTCCAATATTTGTGTAAGTATCATCATTTAATATTTGATAAGTTGAAACACCTCTTAAATATCCATTGGCTTTAACGCTTGATGATGCTGCCATAAAGCATCACCTCTAATCCAAGTTTACTGTTATCTGCCCTGCATTAAAGATAACCTGATTATTTACTCCTACTGCCTGAGAAGTACCCACTGCTGCACTAAACAACAGATTTCCTCCAGTAACGGCATCTCTTATGCCTACATAAGCTACAGTTCCCCAAGCTGCAGTAGCCACAGGAAAAGCTATGGTTGAAGAGTTTGAAACAGTATTATTTGAAGGAGCTCCAAAAACAATAGCTTGCCTTGCATACGCTCCACCTGTTACTTCTGTACCAGCATCGGCTTCACCTGGATCTGAAGTATAAAGTGCTAGATAAGTTGCAGTGGGTGAAGTAAACGCTGTATTCCTTAATACTAAATTTAATAATTTATCCTCTAAATAATTTGACATTGACATAATTTATCATCCTCCTATTTATATATCTCTCCAATTTGGAGTTATCATTAATTTTGTTACATTTCCTGTCCATTGAATATTATTGCTGCCTTCCTGAAACTCTGGAAAAATACCCGACATTTTAGAGTTTTGATGAGTACTGTCCTTATAGGCAAGCTTTGCAGCAGTATCAATAGTTATATTATCCTCTACGCCACTAAGTTCAATAGCATTACCATTTATAGTAAGCGTAATATCTCCATCGCCATATACCTGTATCACAGGCTGGCTTTTATAATTTGCAAGATTAAAAATATTGCCTGGCTTGCTTACTTCCACTTGTTTTCTTCCATCCTCCATCCAGTTAAATGGATCCACTGTAAATTTTACTTTGAAGCTTCCTACAGCTTTATAGCTTCTTTCTAAATCATCCGCTTCATAATTTTTAACTTTATAGAATACATCCATATCATCACTGAATTTTAGCTCCTTGCCTTCCAGCCATCTATTGATAGTTCTTGCACTCTGAGGCATATTATTAAAATCTACCACAGTAAAACTCACTGAAATTACCTTGTCTAATCTTCTGTGCTTGTCCCTTGTTAAAGAACCATCTCTGCCTTCTATGTCTATATATTCCATATCCTTTTTGCTGAAGGGTATAGCAGCCCTAGAAGGTATTAAAAGTCCTAGTTCCTTTGAACTTGCACCATCTATATAACACCAGTATGGCATTCTATTTCACCCCTTTTGCATTGGAAAGACTTACTTTCTTTCTCTCTAATTCCTGTGCGGTAAAATCTATAGTTCTTCTCACAAAAGCCTTTCCATCTAAAGGCATGTCTATTTCAAATCTATATATAGTTTGCTCCGAAGCTGCATCTTGAGAAGCTGCCCCGGTTAGTGCTGCTCCCGTAGAAGCTAAAGCTAGTCCTCCATTTTTATAATTGATACCCACATTCATATCTGTAGCTAAGTTTTTAACTGCATTTTTAACCAGGTGCTTATTATTATCAATTCCCTTAGCTAGTCCATGCATGAAATCCGGCATCCAGCTTTCGTAATCTGTTAATGGGCCTTCATCCGGTACTGAGAAGTGAAGGAAACTCCTTATTTTGTCGCCTACGCTGCTTACTGCGTCAACAACTTTTCCTATAGCGCCTTTTATACCATTAACTATTCCATCTATAAAATCTTCACCCCATTTTAGCGCCTTTCCTGGCAGTGATGTGATGAAGCTTATCGCACTATTGAAACCATTTTGTACAGTTTGTCCTATAGTCCCTATTATATTACTTATTCCATTTCTTAAACTGGTAAATATGTTCACTCCTAGGTTGTACATGTTTCCTGGCAGGTTTTCAAAGAAGGTTATTATACCTTTGAATATACTTATAGCGCTATTTACGATTCCTGTCACTATAGATACCACCGCATTTTTTAACCCATTCCAAGCCGCCACAGCCGTATTAGCTATAGCATTCCATAAGCCTGAAATAAAATTCTTAAATCCATTCCAAACATTGGTTGCAGTATTAACTATAGAATTCCAAGCACCGCTCATTATTCCAATGATTATTCCTAAAACCGCTGAGAATATCTGCTTTATGCCATTCCATATCTGACTAATTCCTTTACCTAGGTCGGTAAATATAAGCATAATGTCTGCTTTTAATTTGGTAAACTTGCCTGTAAAAAGTCCAACTATGGTGTCTATAATAATTAATATAGGTCCTAGTATAATTGTTTTTAGAGTGTTAATTATACCAGTAAAGTAAGTTTTATACCCTTCAAATATCTTCTTAAAGCCCTCTGTGAACACTTTAAATTTAGAACTTATAATATTCGCTATGCTTCCAATCACACTAGTAAATATATTTGATATAGCCTTAAAAGCTGATTGTATAGTATTTGATATGGAACCAAAAATACTTGTTATAGAGCTCTTTAAGCCATTGAATATATTACTTACAGTAGTCTTTATGCCAGTCCAAACACCGCTTATGGTACTTCCAATCTTATTGAATATTTCACCGATGTCCTGTCCTATTTTCTTGAAAAACCCTGTTATCGGTCCCCAATTTTTTATTATTATATAGGCTAGCCCAGCTATGGCTGATATTACTCCTATTGCTATTAAAACTGGAGGCGGCAACTCAAATATTTTTGTAAAGATTCCTCCTATTTTCTCAATTCCTTTAAGATCTTTTACAGCGTCCATTATTCCCTTGATTTTTTGAGCTATTTTTATTCCTTCTACAGCAGTTCCAATGCTTATAATCGCTCCAGTTATTATAGTGCTGTGCTCAGAAATAAAATCAGCAATTGTATTTATTGCTGGCATTAAATTTTCTGCCAACTCCACAAATAGTCCATTTAATTGATTCTTTATTTTATCTATCTGATTGGTCCATCCCTTGCTCATCTCATCCGAAGCCTTTTTAGCTGCACCATTTGCTCCATCCATAGCCTTCTGTATATTTCCTAGGCTTTCTGTCCCTGGCTTTATAGCCTCTGCTATCTTGGCTCCTGAACTTCCGAAAATGTCCATAGCCATTTTACTACGCTCACTAGCATCCTTGGTTTGCTGCATCTTATTTATGACATTATCCAGTTCCTCTGGACTTTTAACCCTTGATAAGGCATTTTTGAGAGCATCTGTGGCATCACTGCTCTTGATTCCTGCCTGTGAAAATAGATTTAAATAAGATAGTCCCTGATTAACATTCATGCCTAGTGTCTGAAAGCCTGGCGCTAAAGTACTTAAACTCTTCTCGCTATCTGCTACGGAAAGGCCATATTTTTGCTGACTTAATACCATTCTATCCATCAGCGGAGCTATTTGAGAATTTGATAAATTCCACGACTCTTTTATAGCAGCTACATTTGAAATTACATCTTTACTGCTTTGACCGCTGAATTTTGAAAAATCCATAAAATTCTTTGAATATTTGTTTATTTCATCAGCATTCATACCAAGATCATCATGAAGTCCTGCTGCCATTTCTTGAAGTTCATCATAGGATTTCCCAGTCTCTGTATATAAATCTACTATGGATTTCTTTATCTTATCTGTATCCTCCTGACTCATACCAGTCTGGACTCGATACTTATTCATGCTATCCTCAAGGCCCATAGCATAAGATAGCCCTTTCTTAGCCATATCCTCTAGAGAGCTGCCTGTTTTATTAAGCAAATCACTTACACCTAGGGTTTTCATTGCATCTTGAAATTTTTTTGATGAATCCCCCAAAGAATCAACCTTCTTAGAAGAATCTTCTGCCGCTTCCCCTATAGCCTTTATGTCATCTTTAGCCTCGCTTACTTTTTCCCAGCTCGCCTCCATTTTAAATTCCAGAGAGAAGCTGAGCTTTTGCAAATCTAAATCTGCCAATGAAGTTTCACCTCCTTTTATAAATTGGCTCTAATAAAAAACTTGTCTTTACTAGAGCCTATAAATAAAAAGAACCACTAGTTTGACAAATTGCCTTAATAGTGATTCTTTATTGTTTATTTACCCTTTTTACTTTGAAATTCTTTTACAGCCTCATAATCAGGTTCAACCATGTTAAGTCTCTTAACATCTTCAAGATACTTTCTTCCTTCCTCTGTCTCCATGCACTTTTCCACAAAAGCATTCTTCCTCATAAGCATGAAGGTATCCACAGGAAGCTTAAGTACCTCGTGGTAGTTAAGCCCCGAATAAAGTATTACCTCTCTTACACCACTCATAAATTGAAATTCCCCTTGTCCTTCTCCCTCTACTTCCTCTTGCTGCGGGATTGAGGGGATTTGGAGTTTGGGTCAGAAGTTACCTCACTCATAAATTCAGTGTAGGCCTCCAATATGGCTACCCACATTCCATAATGTATTTCATTCTCTTTAAGATAGTTATCATCTACTGATATTCCATCTTTATTGTGACTTAAAATATCCTTGGCTAGAGTTCTCAAAAACTCCATAAGCTGATTTAGATCTTCTTTCTCATACTGCTCTTTCTTTTCAATTTCCTGTGCCTTATACTGATAGGATATAAGCTTTATAGCCAGCTCCTCTGTAGGCTTTTTAACATGAATCACTTCTCCCTTTGGAGTAGTTATGTTTAGTGTTTCTTCCTGAAACAGGGACAAATCAAGTATCTTGCTCATTTAGTTGTACCTCCTAATTAATTATGCATTCACTGCTGTATAGCCATCTCTTATTTCTACTAAAGTTCCATCATCCTGTGATAATGCTTTAAATTCAGCATCAATTACAGTTTCCTTAGCTGGATCAAACTTCATAGCAAAACCATTGCTTGAATTTCCAACTATAGTCATTCTAAGCTTTGTACCATCATCCTTAGTGTGAACAAATCTTATAACATAGCTGTCTAATTTGCTCTTTCCTCCAACCTTGATTATTCTTTCATGGTTAGTAGTATCATCTACAAAGGATGCTGTAGAAAGCTTGTCTAGGTTAGTTATATCCCAAGTAAGTATTCCACTCTTAAAAGTAACTTCTTCCTTGGTAACTATTCTCTTTACAACAAATTCATCATCATCTACTACATCGTAAATTGTAGGCTTGTAAGTTAGAGTTGCTCCTCCCTTAATCTTACCTACATTGTTGTCATCAGTTTCAATAGCAGTATCTGCTGGCATTGCACCTCCGTTAAATAATGCTACATATAGCTTTCCGCTTCCTAATATTACTTCGTTTAAATCTTTACTCATTATAAATACCTCCAAGTTATATTAAAATAATAATATTTTTGATAAATTTTATTTGCTAGGTCTTCAGTGTTACCCCCACCATCCTGGGAGCAGCTCATAATGCTCATATCTTGAAATATGAAGCCTTCATCGCCTTCCTGTATAATAAGAATTTCTCCTATTCTCCTGGCGATTTTCTCTAAGCGTTCATAATCCGTATCGAATATTCTCAGCTCTAGCCTGTTCACTTTAATTCTGCCATCATCGCTTACAGGATTATCCTTGAAAGCTAAGCATGGCACCTTATCTTTATCTGCATTCATAGGATATATTTTATTATCCTCTGCCGAAGCATTTAATAAGGTTTGTAAGGTTTCATCTTGTTCAAGACGATTTAAAATTCCATAAATCAATCAATCACCTACTTCATGCTGATTATATAATCCTTCAGCATATTGCCTATTTCATCCTTGAAAGCATTCACGGTGTCGTTTATAGCATTGATTATATTATCATAATCATTTTGCTGAAATTCTCCGCTCAGCACTCCCACAGATGCTGTTATGTCCTCTCCAGTTCTTTCTACCTGATGGCTTATATCATTTGAATCATTTGGTACTTGCTGCTTTAAGCTAGCTTCCATACCCTCACACACCTTGTCCACCGCCAGATACAACTTGTTTTGGACATTAGTTTTGGTGCCATCTAGAACTTGTATAGCATTTTGTGAAGCTTTGCTAAGTTCAATTTCTTCTTCCATCTAATGCACCTTCTTATCCTTTTACATTTTCTAATATAATTGCGCGCTAATTATATTAACTTGTTTTATAAGCGCTCTTCAAAGCACTTACACTATAAATATAACCAAAATTTTTGATGATAAGAGTATCATGTTTTTTTCATATATAATTCATCTCCGCTCATTTACAATAAATTCAATTTAGTGTAATATGTACTTGTGATATTATTTAAAGGAGGAACGCAAGTTATGACACCATCTAATTGTTAATATTAATTTTTAAAATTAATATGCTTTTCTAAAGGCTTTTTTGTTGTGCTTTTTGGAATTTACAATTTAGAAGGTAATTGCTTTGCTGAATTCAGTATCATATCTAATTAAAAGACGTATATTGCGTACTTTTATATTATGTTTTGTTTTTATGCTGCAGGTAAGGTATTCTTCCTGCAGCTTTTTTGCTTTGTAAAGTTAAATTCCATAGAGCGCACCAACTAAAATACAAAAGATTGGTGGTGATCCTATGACTCCTATATTTAAGGTGATGTATATAAATCAATAAGCGGAAGGAGTATTAAAAGTTTATGATTTATGCATTGCCTCATATAAAGCAAATATATATTTTTATAATATTTCTTACCGCTGAATTATATTTATCGGGGGTAAGAAATATGGAAAAGAAATTAAGTTTAAATTGGTATATATATAATAATGAAGCTAGTTTTGAAGAAAGGTATTGCCATAATTGCGGGGCAAAGGTTATTTTTAAGGATTCTCTAAAAAGAAGGCAGAACGCTAATGGTAAAAACATATTTTATTTTGCCATTTATAAATGCCCTAAGGGACACACTTGGAATAAGCAGCTTGACTCTTTTAAAGCCTTATCTGGGCTTGAAAATATGCCAGAAGAAGAAAAAACTCTTAAAAACAGATATGAAGAAGTTAATATGAAGGATCTAATCAGCTCTCGCACGGATGAAGTTGAGATTTTTTTAGAGAAGCTAGAAGTCAAAGTTAGAATTGATAAATTTCTTTCTACTAAGTTGCAAGGACTTAGCCGAGGAGATATCGTAAAAATGATTACTGAAGGATCCATAAAAGTTAATGAAAAAATAGTTAAAGCCAAGTCTATACTCAAAGAAAAAGATGTTATAAAAATAGTTTTAAGCAAATATTGAGGCTATTTCATTTACAGATGTAAATAAAGCTGCAAAAAGCGCCGTAATTTTAATAATAAATCTTACGGCGCTTTTAGTTTACAAACCAATTGCCTATTATTTTTTTAGTATATTCAAAATTTATGCTTTAGCTTTTTTCATTTATAATAATCCTTCTACTCCAAACATATAGACGCTGAGCTCCTTAAGCATCTCATTAACCCACCTTCTTGCTGTAACAATACCACAGTTCAAATCATCTGCGATTTGTTCGTAGGTATGTTTTTTTATATATTTAAAATAAAAAGCATTGAATTTTTCCATGGTATTAAGTTGTTTTTCCTTATTTTCTAGGGCTTCCATTGCCTTATCCATGTGAAGTACTATTATTAATGTTCTTATGTTACTCTTTTTCAGGTCCTCTATATATGCTTCATCTGCAAGATCTGATTTAACCATTTTTTCAGTGCACTCTGCATTATTAAGATATAATTTTAAATCATTATAGTAAGTAAACAGCATCTTTGTATTATTAAGAGCTTTTTCATTTTCATACTCCTTAATAGCCTCTTTGGCAGCTTTTCTAATTGTTTCATCTATGTCTAAAACTTTTTCCATGTTTAATCCTCCCTGTGAACTTAAATTCTCAATTTTATTTATAGCCTATGTTTTAAATCAATGCTGACTTAAAACCTTACATGTAAATTATATCGCATTATGCGATATAATAAAGTTGGAAAATTTATTCTGAAAAGTAATTATAAAGAATTACTTTCCTTAAGCTCTATTTTTCGCTTCGTATCGCATGATGCGATTATATATTGTAATTTCTTTATGCTTCTTCACTTAAAAGCAATGTTAACCTAATATTGACAGCTTTCTGAACATAATCTTTAATAAACCTTTATTAAGTGCCCACATATCTTGAAATGCGATATATTTTATCGTAAAATTAAATTAGGATGGTGATATCGGTGGGCCTTGTTATTTCAAAAAGATTAAAAGATTCCAGAAAGCAAAAAGGATTAACCCAAAAGCAATTGGCTGATAATATAAACGTGGCATTAAGTGTAATAGGCGATATAGAGAGCGGCAGAAGAGTCGCTAGCAAAAGTACCGCACAAAAATTATCTGAATTTTTTCAGACTTCTGTTGAATATTGGTTTGATGAAAAAAGCACCAAAGGTTACTTCAGCAGGAGGGAAAAGTATACCGCACTGGACAATGTTATTCAGTCCCTTATAAAAAATGGTAGAATAAAAACGCCTGAACTTGACGAAGAAACCTGGAGCCTCATTAAAGATGCTATAAAAATCGAACTTAATATTCTATTGTTTAAAGATGAGCAAGATTAATATTTTTCTTGCTCTCTATTATTTTTTGCAATTTCATCATAAGCTCTTCTTCCAGCTCCAATATATATTCTTCAAATTCTTCTGCAGCATCTTCCATATACCCATCCCCCTCATAGCGGCTCTTAGTAAATATATTATACTACTGGAAATTTTAAAAAGCAAACTTATGTTCGTGTATAGTTTATGTTAATTTTAAAATATATTTCTTTTTTTCACTCCCCAAGGGGATTTTCTTATTTTTTTATATGCATTCTGTTCTATGTATCTTGTCCAAGAAGTGGTTATATTATATAAATCACTAATATCCTTAAGTGACATAGGACTATTGTCATTCCATCCATGTCTTAATTTCAATATATCTTTTTCCTTCAAGGTCAAATAGTTGTCCATAACGGACTCTAATTCTTTTCTCAGCTGCCTTACATATATTTTATGTTCTATTATCTCATATTGATTTTCCTCACAGAGTACATTGTCTATGAGCGCTCTATCATCTTCAGCTCCAGAAGCTGCATTTAAACTAAGCTCTTCGTTAGTATTCTTATTTTCTACGAATCTATAAATGCTGGCATAAATCCAATGAACTGCGTAAGTAACAAACTGAGCTTTTTTAGGATTGTTAAAATCATATTTCTTTGCAGCATTAATGAGCCCTAATACCCCTTGCTGATATAAATCTTCCTTATCCACGGAACTTGTACCCTCTAAATTGAATCTATTAACAAACTTAAATATTATTCCTTGATTTTGTTCTATAATACTATTCAAGGCTTCCGTTACTCCTTGCTGATAAAGCTCTACCAATTCTTCGTTAGTCATATTATCACCCCATATATAAATTATACAAACTTATGTTCGTATTTATATATTAGTTTAATTCATAACTTTTAACAATATCCTATTATTATCAATTTTTTTTAATGGCTCTGTTTTAAATCAGTGTTGATTTTTACACTGATTCAAAACATTCCTTTAGTTCGGCAGGCTATGTTTTAATAGAAACTTATTTACAACATATTGAAATAAAAATCTCCTACATATAAATAAAACTCTGCATAATAGGCAATTTGCGTCCTAATTTATGCAGAGTTCTCGTGTTATTCCTTTTTGCTCAGCTTCTTCTATTTTTTATATTCTGCAAGACTTCTTATGAAAAAGTTTTTAAATCCATTTCTAACCTCTGATTCCTCGCTAGCATTTTCTCCGTAGCTTATATCCATAAAATATCTCCCCGTAGCTATATCTACTGATATAGAGTCCAAAGGGAATCCTGGACTTCTCTTTAAAGAAGGCTCTGAAGTTATCCAGAAATCTTTCCAGCTTATATCTTCACCATCGTAGCAGAATATATTACTTTCATCCATTACAAGGCATATACCATTCTTATATTTTGCCTTAGCTTTTCCACCAAGCCTTGAAGCAATACCTGAGTAGTGTTCTATCATTTCTTCATCATTAAGGTTTTTTCCACCTACCCTCCTTACGAAAACTCCCGGCTGATCTTTAGCTTCAAGTCCTTCTATAAATAATCCAGTATCGCAGGAAAACAAGGGTGTCTTATATTGGCTATAATAATATAAAGCCTTTATTTTAGCATTTTCCAAAGGATTGCTGCCAGTTTCTTCTGGTGCTTCAATCTGCCGCTTCATTTCCTTAAGTCCCACTATCTCTATATCTAAATCCTTAAGGTTTTCTCTCATACTTGTTAGTTTAGATTCATTGCCTGTTCCATATAATAATCTCATAAAAACATCTCCTAATTTGAGAATTCTTGAGTAGCATAACTTCTCCCACAGCTAGAGAAGGCTAACCCTACTCCAATTTTAGTATAATTTTTATTTAAAATATTCTCCCTGTGATCAGGTGAATTCATCCAATCACTTACTATCCTTTCAGCAGTTATGTGCGCTCTGTAAGCCTGCATCTGCTGTTCATTGTTAGGATCGAGTCCATCTGCTTGTACCATCCAAATATTTTCTCCATAAGTACTGCTATGCCACCCATATGTGGCTGCCAAATCCCAGGGCTGAAATCCTGTCACTGGAGAAACATGCTGAAAATAATTATACTGAAGCATTTCATCACTTTTATATCTTGCCACTTCTCTAAGGGTCTCTATACTTGAAAGTGCCGATGTACCTAGCTTAGATCTTTCATCATTGCATAATACAATTATCCTGTCTTCCACATCGGACCAATACTCCACTGGGTACTTTGAAGGCAAATCAGGTCTAGTTCTATTTGTAGTTTTTATATAATTGCCACTACTTTGCTGTTGTGAAACTGTGCTATTAGCATTTTCATTTGTATTGTTTTTTTTCTGAACTGGCGTATTTTCAGTACTCTTTTCAGACTTTTGGGGCTGCTGAGCTACAGCAGTATTAGCTGATTGTTTTTTTGATTCAGCGCTATTATTTGAATTATTCTCATTGTCTTGTGGTTTACTTTGCTTATCGCTGCTATTATCATTCTTGTCTTTAAGCCAATCATCCTTAAACCACTTATCGTTTTGTGAATCTATAACAGTTACTTTTTTAGGCACATTGTTAACACTAATTTTATTAGAAGGTTCACAGCCTACAAGCAAAATCAATGTTAAAAAAATCATACCAAGTTTTTTAATCATATGTACTCATTCCTTATATAAAACGTATTTAAAATAAAGATATCTTTCAAAATGCAACAATATTATACAATATTAATTATAACATAACTTTTTTTTCATTTTCATATATCTCTCCGTAAAATTGATTTTATATAGAGATTTAAAATATTTGATGATATAATTATGATATCTTTACAAATTTTATTATTTGGTGGGTCTAACTATGAAAAAAAAATTAATTGTAAAAAAAAGCAGGCTAATTTTTATTATTTTTATGATATCTATGCTATTCATTGTCCTTACATTTAGAATAGGTTATATAATGCTTTTAGATAAAAAAGATTTAGGCGCATTAGCTACTAATCAGTGGAAAAAAAGCATAGAGATTGCGCCTCTAAGAGGAAAAATTATGGATAGAAACGGCTCCACCTTAGCAATAAGTGTGAGTGTCTATAGAATCGATGCAGATTTAAGCGTGCTAAAAACTTATTTGCAAAGCAAAAGTATATCTGAGGCAGATGCAGTGTCCAAGCTATCTCCAATACTTAATATGGATAGCCAGCAATTACAAAAAATACTGGATAGCACGGATAAAAACGGTGATCCTCTTCAATTTGTTTCTATTAAACGAAAGGTTACTAAAGACACCGCTGATTCAATAAAAGCCCTTAAATATATTGGCATAATAATATCTGATGATACAGAAAGAATTTATCCTAACGGAAATTTTCTCTCTAATGTAATTGGACATACTAATTTCAGCGGAGTTGGTATAACTGGTGTAGAAGATTCATACAATAAGATTCTTAGCGGAACCAGTGGAATTAAAGTAGTAGAGACAGATAAAGATGACAATGAGCTTCCATACACAGAATCTGTAACTGTAAACCCTATAAACGGTAAGGATATTACTCTTACCATAGATGAAAAAATTCAGCAGCTAGCCGAAAGTGTAGCTAAGGAAACTCTGCAGGATGATAAAGCTCAATCTGTCAGCATCACCATAATGAATCCAAGTAATGGAGAAATATTAGGTATGGTAACTACTCCAGGCTATGATTTGAATAATCCAAATAGTGCAGGAAAAAACAGTAACGAAACTCAAGAAATATGGAAAAATAAATCTGTATCTAATATGTTTGAACCTGGTTCTATTTTTAAGGTAATGACAGCTGCTGCTGCACTTCAAAATAATGTTGTAAATGACAGTGATAAATTTAGATGCAGCGGAAGCATAAACGTAGCTGGTACTACTTTATATAGTGACGAAAAAACAGATCAAGGCTGGGAAACTTTTTCTGATATAATAAAAAACTCAGATAATGTAGGTTTCATACAAGTTGGTCAAAGACTTGGAAAAGACAAATTTCTATCTTTTGCAACTCAAGCTGGTTTTGGACAAAAAACTGGAATTGATCTGCCTGGTGAAGGTGCAGGAATATTAAGAAGTTCAAAAGATACTGGTCCTGTTGAATTAGCGACTTTATCCTATGGCCAAGGCGTAGCTGTTACTCAAGTTCAATATATGGCTGCCTTTAATGCGGTGGCTAATGGAGGAAATTGGATAAGGCCTCATGTAATGAAGGAAACTAGCCATGTAGATAATGGTAAAACTGTAGTTGACAAGGAATATGATAATTTAGGCAAGAAAACCATAATGGATTCTGATAAAGCAGCTCAATTAAGACAATATCTTATAAGAGTTGTAAAAGAGGGTACAGCTACCGCTACTTATATGGAAGGCTATAGTATAGCAGGAAAGACAGGCACAGCAAATAAAATTGATCCTACTACAGGCAAATACGAAGAAGGGAAATATATGGCTTCTTTTGCTGGAATGTATCCAGCTGAAAATCCTGAAATAACTCTTATAGTAACTGTAGATGAACCAGATCCTCAAAAATATTATGCGGCAGAAACTGCAGTTCCGGCTGCCAAGAAACTTTTTCAGGGATT
Organism: Clostridium sp. 19966; assembly: GCF_032335695.1. Classification (NCBI taxonomy): domain Bacteria; kingdom Bacillati; phylum Bacillota; class Clostridia; order Eubacteriales; family Clostridiaceae; genus Clostridium; species Clostridium sp. 19966. Next base: position 81,344 of record NZ_JACTOJ010000013.1, on the reverse strand, counting down.
ATTTTCAATAATGAATGCTTCACCTGACAATAGTAAATAATTGTCAGGCTTTTTTTAAAATATATTGCACTTTTACCTTCAAACTGATATATTTTTTATAATGTTTTATTCCTTTAAATTGTTATTATGGAGTTGTTGCTTATGTATGACCCTGGACTTGATACTCATATGGTAGATATTTTAAATAAATTAGATAAAATAAGATATGATAATTTTGAAAATACTATTTCTTTATCAGAAGAAGCTTATAAGCTATGCAAGATAAATAATTACGAAGTTGGTATGGCTCTTTGCCTCTTAAGAAATGCTGAAGGCCTTCTTAATCTTGGCCAGTACACTAAATCGATATTAAAATCTTATGAATGCATAGATTTATGCCAGAATAATGATATCTGTGATTTACATGTATTAGCTAGAATTCTTATAGGCAATGCCTTATTTGACCTTTCTAATTATGAGGGAAGTTTTGATTTCTACAATTCAGCCATCAGACTATCACATAAACTCAGCAAAAGCAAAAATTATTATGCTTCTTCCTGCTACGAATACTACGCTGCCAGAGTTTTTTCTAATATAGCTGAAATCTATAGAATTCTTGGAAATTTAGATTTAGCATTGAACTATTACAAAGATGCTACTTTGCTTGATGAAAGATTAGATTTCAAGGCTACTATGGGTATATGCTTAAGCAATTTAGGAATCGCCAACTTTTTAAAAGAAAATTATGATGAAGCTATGAATTTAGTCCTTAGAGGTATTGAAAGAATGAAACACCATAATTATTATAGTTCTATTTCAGAATCATATAAAACCTTAGGACTAATTTACGAAAAGAAGCTTGATTTTGAAAACGCAGAGAAATATTTTTATGAAGCGATTAACGTAGATGATAAGTATGGCAACACCTATTATAAGATAGAGGCCTTAATCGATTTTGGATCTTTTTTGAGAAACCGGAATAAAATACAGGAGGCCTTATCGCAATATACTAAAGCCTTGAATCTGGCTTCTAAAAATAACATATTAGATAAGTGCCTTATAATTTGTAAATTTATTTCCATGGCTTTTGAAGACCTAGGAGACTTACAAAATTCCATGAAGTATTTTAAATTATATTTTGAATATGATGATAAAAACAGAAGTGTTAACAGGCATCATACACTAGAAGCTATTAAAGCGAAGGCTGAACTTAGAAAACTGGAAATAGAGAAAAAGAAATTAGTAGTTGAAAGTGAACACATTAAAAAACGTTCGGAAAGCTTACTTAAAACTATTAATAATGTTTCTACAATAAATAGATTGGTTAGAAGGATTACTTCAACTCAGGATCTGAAGAGCATAATAAAAATATTATGTTCAAATCTTCAGTCTCTGTTGAAAGTTAATAGCTTATCCTTAATATTATATAATAAAAATACTAATGAACTTTCTTATGAATACTGTATTGAGAATGGTAAAGCTGTTTACCCAAATAATATACCTCTTGATGGTAAAGCTAGTATTAGTTCATACAGTCTCATAAACAATAAATTTATCATAATAAATGATATGACCTCTGAATACCATAATTACGTTGATGATAGCAAGTATATATTAGACAATACTCATAACCTTTGGCTTAATTCAGCTATTTACGCACCAATGGTTTTAAGTAACGTTCCAATTGGGGTATTATCGGTTCAAAGCGAAAAAATGGAATATTTTACCGATTTACATGTTGAGATACTTAAAGTGATAGCATCTTATGGAGCTATAGCTATAAATAATGCAATAAAATCTAAGGATCTTAACATATTAAATGAAAAACTTCTGTATATGTCCGAAAACGACAGCCTTACAGATATTTATAACAGACGTAAGTTTGATGTGGTTATAGAAAATCAGTGGAAGGATTGCCTTAAGAGGAAATCTCCTTTATCTCTGATTATATTTGATGTAGACTATTTCAAAGAATACAATGATAATTACGGTCACCTTGAAGGCGATCAATGCCTTGTATCCATAGCCTCCAAACTCGTTAGTATATCTAAGAAGAATTTTATCTCTGCAAGATATGGTGGAGATGAGTTTACTATTATAATGCCAGATACAGATGTAGAAGAAGCATTAAAATTTGGTGAATTGCTTGTAAATGAAATTAGAAATCTAAATATAGAGCATTCTTTTTCTAAGTCTAGTAAAACTGTGACCATAACTGCAGGTGCAGCTTCTATGCTGCCAAGTGAAGATTCCTCCCCAAAAACTTTAATGAAACATGCAGACCTTGCCTTATACGATGCCAAAAGTAAAGGCAAAAATAGGATAGAATCTTTTAATAAAATAATGTAAATTTAGAGGAGGCTAATAGAACAGCGCATTCTATTAAACTCCTCATTATTTTTATCTAAATAACTTCTTACTTGCTTATTTCCTTTATATCAGAGGTAGAAATACTGTTTTTCATTCCACTATCATTGTAATCTATAAACACATCATTTTTATTTGAAAATTTATTCATTATATATACTGAGGCCTTATTCCCTAATTTAATATTTTTAAATGCAAATCTCTTACTGCTTGTTCCGTAAGCAAAGGTTATGTTTTGGGCCTTTTTTGAAGTAAGCTTAAGGGAATATCCATCGTTTTTATATGATATGAAAAATACATTTTGGCCGTTAACATTCCCTATATTAGTTATATTAAAATCCTTCCCGCTCTCAATATCTTTTTCAGAGTGTATATGATATTTTACCTTATTATCTTTTATAGCATCAAAATCCAAGTCTCCTACAAAAACCAGCTTATTCATATCTGCATTTGTCTTAGTAAAAGCAGAACTCTGGCTTTTTAAGGCATTGTTAGCTTTTATTCCTTTCAAATTTTCAACCACTAGTGAAATAGTGGCATCATCGTTAACCAAATCTGCATGACTGACTCCAGGTCTCTCAATATAATTTATATCTTCTCCCATAGTGGAACTCAATAAAGGAACAGTACCATCCCCAGAAGAATATTCTTCTGGAATAGACAACCTAGTCTCTATGCCTGCTATTGACGTGTCCACTAATTTAACAGTTTTTAAGGTATCAATGCCAGTACCGACAATAGCTGTATAATTCACAGTTTTTATAGGAGTTATGGTATCTTCTATACTTTTATGAAAAGAATCTGCTTGCTCAACAAGCTTTGAATTAAAATCATTCTCCATAAAAGCCTCTGTATCTTCAGCATCGTTTAATTTATCATAGTAATCCGGCCATATATAATCATACCAATTATCATATTTTCGTTCAGAGGTCACAAGCCAATTAGATTTTTCAGTATAGTTTTCATCTGGAAGAAGCTCATTTAAGCCTGGATAATTAAGCAAGGTGCTTCTCATAGTGCCACTCATCAGCTGCTTTATACCAGCAGGGAACTCATCAACTTGTCCTGTATGGAGAGTACTTGCGGCATTTAATGCCCCCCAATAAGGAGTCCCTAAGGTTATTACTTTATCTAACTTATTTCCTCCATATAAACTTATATATTTGCTAACTACTAGACCTCCCATGCTGTGAGCCACAATGGATACCTTGTCATATTTATCTATTATCTTTTTAAGCTGCTTTGCTGAATATGTGTTATCCAATCTCCAATCGTAAGCTCCGAATACAATATCATAACTATTACCAAACTCAGCCTTTAAGCTAGTAACAAGTTTTTTATAGGTATCTTCTGCCCCATATTCTTCTCCTCCTGTGACAGGCTCAATTGCTTTTTCACTAAATCCATCACTAGTACAATCTAAAGTGCCATTTAGAAAATAATATAACTGCTTGCTTCCATCTATCCATTTATTTGTTACCCACACTACAGTTCCATCAGTCTCTTCTAGATTTGATCCCATTATTCCAGGAAGAACTATTATTGCCCTCCTCAATGAGTCTGCTTTCACCACACCAAGTTTTGCAAAAGCAGTATAATAAAGAACACTAGTAAAAACAAAAATCACCGCTAAAAATAAAGATAATTTTTTTCTCATGAATTATCAATCCCCCTTTACAATTTATAATACTACAGCATCTGTAGTTTTATATTTAGTAATTGGTTTTATTTACAAAATTAACAATATTTTAAAATAAGGGGGTATATTTTTTCAATTTATGATTTAAAGCAGAATCAATAAAAAATTCGCTCCAAGGTAAAATCTTAGCCCTCGGAGCGAATTTAATATTACTATTGCTGATTTTTAGGATAAACATCCTTATATAAATAAGTATTTGAAACCATAGTACCATTTTGATAGGTTTGAAGGTAAACCGTAGAAGTATTACTCTTGTCATCCTCTGCTACTTGATTTACTACCTTATAGTTTTTGCTTAGCAAGCTGCTGTTTGAATAGATATTGAAGGTCTCTGTACCGTTATCTGAGATTCCTTCTATATATATTGGATATGCTAATGTATTTTTAAATTGGTAATCTAGGTTTCCCCAATCCACAGTAGCATCTAATCCAAGCGGAACATATACTGATGGTATTGTATGATGCACTCTCACTGTAGGCTTAACTCCAGAGAGCAACATAGCATTATAAAGAGTTGTTGAAACCTGACATATTCCACCGCCAAGTCCCATAGCAGTCTTAGTTCCTATATCCACAGGAGCTGATTGGTATCCTTTAGCCGCAGTTCTTTCTCCAACTACATTATTAAAACTAAAGGTATCTCCAGGCATAAGCCAAGTTCCATTTATTGCCTTTGTAGCTAATTGTATGTTAGTCATTCTACCAGGACTTGATATAGATCCATAGTTTGTACTAAAAGTTCCTATTAATGTATTTACAGTTTGAAGTTTTTCTTTTGTAGCATTAGCCTTAACCACGTCTATGTTGGCTTTTATTTCAGTATCCTGAGTGGCACTATCACTAATAGATGATACTATATTTTTCTTAAGTTCTTCATCTTTTAGTTTATATCCATCTTTATCAGGTGTTACTTGAAATCCGGAACCTGCTTTAGTTATTGATCCGTTCTTAGGATCCTTATTCACATCTTTCTTTATATTGTTTACTAAATCATCTACAACCTTGGAACTATTATTATAACTGAAGGAAAGAGAAAATGATTTAGACTGAGGTTTAGTTATAAGCTTATATTTATCCAAAATGCTTCCATCATGCCCATATTGGTAGGCCTCATCAACTATTTTATCTATATCGTATTTTGCCTCTAATTGGTCATAACTTATAGAATAAGCTTTGCTATTAACATTGATGTTTATTTTTTTATTTTTTATAGTATCTTCATACTTGTCAGTTAATATTTTTTTTGCCTCTTCTACTGTTCTGCCTGACATGTCTTCATTTTGGATCTTTACATCAGGATATATATATCCTTCAAAGCTTTTAACTTTATCATAAATCTTGTATGCAGGAATAGAAATGCCTGCAGCTAGAGCAATAAAGCATACTCCGCCTATTAAAATAATAGCGTTTCGTTTTTTCATAATATAACCCACTCCATCCAGATTAAAAACATTTGTGCATTATATAAAGCATAAATACACATTAAATCTTGTTGCATTAATCTAATAATTTAAAATTTATTATACATTAAATGCAATTTGTTCTCACACATCCCCTATTATACCATATATATCTCTCTATGGTATTATACGCATATGAACAATAAATTAGGTTGAAATTTTTCATCTCATTATTAATATTCGTAATTTAATATTAAAACTTTATTAGTTAATAAAGTTTCTACATAATTCCATAGTTTCTTTTAATATGTCAATGCTTCTATTATAGTCACCCGGCACTTCTAGAGAATGATTTCCATCCTTAATTATATATAGCTCCACAAATTTTTCAAGCTTACTTCTATCTGCATATGCTTTTACTTATAAAGTATATGTTATTATAGCTTCTTTTTATACATAAATTAATGATGGCGGCACTTTCATCTGTGAGAAGCATTTTCTTAAATTTATTATATTAAATTTTCTACTCATTTAGCTAGTTACTTTTTAATATTTATTATATATCCCTATTTATTCGTTATTTTTGAGAATACTATTGTCAGTGTATCCAATTAAATTTCTTGTTTTTTATATAAAAAAAATTTAAAATATAGTTATCTAATTTTCTGGAAATAAGGTGATGTAGTTATGAAAAAAGTTTCTCTCATAGGTCTAGGCGCTATAGGTTGTGCCTACGCCAGCAAATTGCATGATTTAGATGCTGAATGTCTCTCCATAATAGCAGACGAAAAAAGAATAAAAAGATATGAAGAAAATGGATTCTTTATAAACAGAAAGCGCTATGATTTTAATTATGTGCTGCCATCAGAAGATTGTGGATACGACGATTTAATTATTATTAGCGTAAAATACCATCAACTAGACGAAGCTATAAAATCTATAGAAAAACATGTTGGACCTGATACTATAATTCTTTCTCTTTTAAATGGCATATCCAGCGAAGAAATCATAGGAAAGGTTTATGGTATGGATAAGCTTTTATATGGAATGTGCGTAGGAATAGATGCTGTTAGAGAAGGAAACAAAATAGAATTCTCCAGCAGCGGAGAAGTTAATTTCGGAGAAAAAAACAATCAGGTTTACTCTAAAAAAGTAAAATATGTTAAAGATTTGTTTGATAAGGCGCATATTAAATATGCCATTCCAGAAGACATGATGTATACCCTTTGGTGGAAATATATGGTGAATATAGGCATAAATCAGTGCTCTGCTGTGCTCAACGCAACTTATTCCGTATTTCAAAGTGTAGATGAAGCGAAAGAACTTATGGAATCTGCCATGAAGGAAGTAGTAGCAGTCTCAAAAAAGCTTGGAATAAATCTAGATGCCGAAAAAGATATAGCCACTTGGTACTCAGTTCTAAATTCTCTAGCTCCTGGTGGCAAAACATCCATGCTTCAGGATATACAAGCAGGAAGAAAGACTGAGGTAGAAATGTTCTCAGGAGCTCTTTGTGAACTGGGAGAAATATATGGAGTCCCTACTCCTGTAAATCGTACATTATTTAATATAATAAGAAGCTTGGAATCCATGGCTTTAAATTTATAATTATATGCAGTTATTAATGCAAAGTTTAATTTAAGTAAATAATTTCATTATACAATTTCTCAAAAATAAGGCTGATTTATACAAAATCAGCCTTATTTTATGTTTTTTTTTAGAATTTATGGTATTATATAATTTGGAATTTAATTTACACCAAAATTTGGAGGAATGTTTATGCTAAGAAACTTAAAGATATCACATAAGATATCTCTTCTAACTACTTTAGGTACAATCTTACTTATAATCGTAGGAATTATAGGTCTGCTTAACATGAAAAAAATGGATGATAACACTAACAACCTTTATGATAACAATGTAATGTCTCTAGAAAGTCTTTATTCAATTCAGAATAACATTGCTGCTGTATCCGCAGATATGGAGCACTTAATTAATAGCAGCTTCAAAGCTGCTGTAACTTCAAAAGAGAATGATATAAGTATTCTTTCCAGTTTAGATGATAAATTGTTTAAAGAATATGAGAAGCTTCCTCATCCCGACAAAAGTGAACAGCAAAATTATAACACTGTAAAACAAAAGCTTGCAGATTACAGATCCGCAAGAGATGAAGTACTAAAGCTTGTAGATGCAGAAAATTACTCCGATGCATATTCAGCTTATTCAGATAAATATAGCAGTTTAAAAGACAACCTAGATAACGCCATAAGTTCCGTGGTCCTAGATGATACAAAATATGCACAAAACACTGTGGCTTCTAATAAAACCGCATTCAATTCTTCTTTAATTTTTCAGATTGCGGTAATAGTTATTGGAAGCGTAATTCTTTCTGTTCTTGGAATTTTATTATCAGCTTGGCTTAGAAAAAGGATTGCTATTGTAATCAAATTTGCAAATAATCTTTCAAATGGCGATTTAACTCACAAATTACCTGTACTAGCTAAAGATGAAATAGGCACGATGGCCATTGCATTAAACTCCGCATCTTCTAATATGAAAGAACTCATCGGAGAGATAATAAACGGTATGAAAGAGGTTGGAGCTTCAAGTGCAGATCTCACCTCAAATATAGAAGAAATATCTGCTTCTATGCTAAATATAAAAAATTCTTCTGAAAGCATAACTAATAGTAATATGGAATTAACTGCTTCCACAGAGGAAGTAAGTGCTTCAGCCGAGGAAATAAACACGCTAGTTAGCATATTAGACGAAAAAGCTTCCTCTGGCAAAGATGCTTCCTGTGATATAGCTTCCAGAGCTGCTGAAATTAAAAAGGCTGCTGAAAAATCTTCCAATGAGATATTATCTCTATACAGCGAAAAAGAAACTCACATAAAGCATGCTCTAGACAATATAAATGTAGTTAATGAAATAAATACAATGACAGAAGCCATAGTAGAGATAGCTGACCAGACAAATTTACTTGCTTTAAATGCTTCAATAGAGGCTTCAAGAGCTGGAGAGGCTGGAAAAGGCTTTGCAGTAGTAGCTGAGGAAGTCCGTAATTTGGCAGAAGAAACCGGCAATACTGTTTCAGAAATAAGAAGGCTGGTAGGTGAAGTAAAAAATGTTACTGACGATTTAAAAATACATACTTCTGATATACTTCATCTTATAGATAATAAAATAAAACCAGATTATGAGGCTTTTAAAAACGTTGGAATTCATTACGAAAAGGACTCTGAATTTATGATGTCTATGTCAACAAGAATATCTGATTCCACAGATTCTATTACTGCTAGTATTTCTGAAGTTAATGCTTCAATAACTAATATTTCAGCAACAACTCAGCAGTCAGCATCCAATTCAGAAGAAATACTTGCTAGTATTTCTGAAACAAGCAATGCCTTGGAGCATGTGGCAAAAAGCGCTCAAGTTAACTCTGAATTGGCAGAAAAACTTACAGGCATGGCTTCTAAATTTAAAATATAGCGTAAATAATGAAAATCGCCGTGAAAATAATTTGTATTAATTTCGCGGCGATTTTTTATTAGGCTATGGATTAAGCTGATATTTCATTGTCATTTCCTTTATCTTTTCTAAATATATTCCTCACAAAATTCGGCAAAGCTATAAGTGCTGGCAAAAATACAGGCAGCAACAATATTGACAGTGCTATTAACCCTATAACCACTGCTATTGCAAGCTGAGTTAGCAGCTGTATACCTGCAGGTATAAGAGTTATGAAGGTCCCCCCCAATATGAGAGCTGCGGACATTATTACTCCACCTATATTCTTAGAGGCCAGAATTATTGCTTGCTCTTTAGATACATTTTTATATTCTTTAAATCTCATCATAAAGAATATACTGTAGTCAACACCTAAGGCCACAATCATAATAAATTGAAAGAAGGGCACATTCCAAGATACTCCATCCAATTTAAACACGTGAGCTACCAGCAAGTTAACTGCTAATGATGAAACGTAGAAGGAGGCTAAAAGTGCTGCTGTTATATATGAGGCAATAAGAGGTGATCTTATTACTATTAACAGCACTACAAACACGCTTATAAGCACTATGGCTTTAGTGGTGGTCAAATCCTCCAAGGCAGTTTTATTAAGGTCACTATTGGTTGCACTTACACCGGATACTCCATACTTAGCATTTTTAAGCACACTTCCCTTTAAGCTCTCTCCTACAGCAGTATTTATCTTCTGCACGGTATCCATAGACTCCGAAGAATAAGGATCACTATCAAGAACCACTAAAAATTTTGTGATTTTTCTATCTGAGGTCATAAAGGAATCTAAAGATTTTTCTATGGAAGCTTTTGCTTCATCTGGCACAAAGAAGCTTTGTACTCCATTTAACTGTGTCAAATAGCTATTAGATTTTGAAAGTCCATCTGATATGGAACTTAGCCCACTGCTGCTCTTACTTAATGCATCTGTCAAAGCTGGCATGCTTGAAGCAAGCTTAGTAAGTCCATTATTCAGAGCTGCCTGACCATCATTTATTTTTCCTAAAGCTGAGGTCACCTTATCCATATTGGATATTATAGCCTCCTGCCCCTGGCTTCCCTGCTCAAGTCCTGAAGAAAGCTGAGAAGCTGCAGTTTCAAGTTGATTTAATCCATCAATCATGGAGCTTTGGGCACCAGTTATATTATCTATTCCGTTTACCGCGGCGCCAAGATTGGAATTAAGAACATCATAATTTGATTTAAGTTTATCCATCCCCTGTGTAAATGTTTCACTACCCTTAATTATAATCGGTAATAAATCTTTTATCCTCTGATAGTTTTTATTGTTTTTTAATGCAACATCTAATTCAGGATCACTTTGTAGAGAATAAATTAATTGAGTTAATTGTTGTAAATTATTGCCAAGATATTGAACTTCGTAATCTCTCTTTATCAAATCATACTCTACTTCCAGCTTATCATATCCCCCTTTTATTTTGCTTAATCCTACTTTAAGATCAGAAGTTCCTCTCTGAAGCTGAGTCATGCCATCCTTTATCTTTCCTATACCTGTACTTATCTGAGCCGCTCCATCCGAACCTTGAGCTACCCCGCTGCTAACTTGCTTCATACCAGCTTTTAGCTGTTTGAGACCGTCTTGCACTGCACTGGTTCCATCAATTAGCTGGCCTACTTGAGATAAATCAGAGGTGTTAAAGCTTCCTAAGCCCTTATTTATTTGTCCTATCCCATTATTAATCTGATCTACCCCATCCTTAGTTTTAGAAATTCCGTCAGTAACACTTTTAGTCTGACTTCCTAAATAAAGCTGATCTATAGGACTTCCTAAAGGTTCTGTAGCACTACTTACACTCTTAACGCCTTTAACCTCCTTTATCCTTTTGGTTATATTGTCTATAGCTCCTAAAGCTTCATTGCTATCCATGGATTGATCATTTTCTATTACTACTGTTGCAGGCATGCTTTCTCCTTTGCCAAAATGATCTGCTGCTAAATTAAAGCCCTTTACAGAAGCATAGGAATTGCCAAGCTCCCCCAAGCTGTTAAAGGATAGCTTTTCTGAGTTAAAATAAATTATTGGAACCATAGCTATTACTATAGGCAATGCAAACATCAAAGGTTTTTTAACTGCAATAGTGGTAGCATTCTTCCAGAGCTTGTTTTCCTTATGTCCTGTAACTTCCTTGGAGGGCCAGAAAAGTTTTTTCCCTAAAACCTTCATTAAAAAAGGTGTAAGAGTAAGTATTTCTAAAAGAAAAATCATAACTGCAATAGCTACACAATTTCCAGAACGGTAAATGCCAAATTTAGCAAAAATCAAACTTAAAAAAGCTATAAAAACTGTAGCAATACTGAACACTACTGTTTTTCCTGCTGTTTTATAAGTATTTATAATGGCATTATCCACAGAAATATCCTTTGAAAGTTCCTCCTTAAATCTATTAAAAAGAAGTATATTATAATCTGTTCCTACTCCAAATAAGATTAATATCATTACCATTTCGGTAAGTGAGGATATTTCATAATTAAATCTATATACCAGTTGCCCTACAATGGAAAGGGATATTATGAAAGCTATCCCCACTTCAAATAAGGATACTAAAGGCGTTACCACTGAGCGGAACATTATAATAAGCACTATAAGTATGAAAAATACAGTTAGTACAGCACTTTTGTCTACTCCTGAAGACACAGCCTTTAAATAATCATTGTTGATAAAATCCTGCCCAGATAGATAATAATCCACATTGGCTTTCTTAAGTATAGACCCTAACTCCTTTTCTATGTCATCTATTTCTTTTCCCTTTTTGTCTAGTTTAAAGCTTACTAATATAGTGGTTTCATCCTTCGAAATCAATCTGTCTTTAGCTTCTGGCATATTGAAAGGATCCATCATATTGCTTATTCCAAGCTTTTCTCCATCAGTTTTTACTTCATTTACCGCTTTTTTTATGTCTTCCATCCTGTTGTCTGTTAATTTATCCTCACTGTTGAAAACAATAATGTCACTGTTACCTGGTGCTTTATCCATTTTCTTTAGTATATTATCCGCAATTACTGATGGGTTGTCTGCGCTAACTGTCTGCTGTCCCTTATCTCTTAAAACCTTGTTCAAATCAGGTGTATAAATAATTGCCACAGCTGTAGCTGCAATCCATATGGCAAGCATAAACCACCTGAGCTTGATAATTTTCTTCATTAATAATACCTCCTAAAATTTTAACTGAATTTATTATAATGCATATGTTGAACACCTGTTCATTTTTGGTGTACAAATAAACCTTTGCTTTTTCAATAAATATTAATCGTCAATGAACAATTGTTCATTTTTAATCCGCATCACCTCCTGAAAATAGTTTCAACAGCGAACCTAAGTTCATTTTTATATTAAACTTTTATATGGAACAGACGTTAAATAAAAATTTATTTAGCATAGCTTATGTGATAAGTCTATCAGGTAAATCTTTTACATATAAACTAAGCAATCTATCAAGGAGAAGCTTTCGATTGGTATAATTACTGTTTTCTTTTAGCATTAACGTAACTGCATCAACAATTGTATGAGAAAATATATTTAGTATTATTTTATTGGTTTCTTCTTTTAATATTTCCTCTTGGAAGGCCTTATCTAAGATATTATTAACCATAACTACAAATTCCTGTCTCACATTCTCATATTTTGAACCTTCACTTTTGTTGAATATTATTACTACTTCAGCACTATACTCGTCTACTAGCTCTATTATTTTATTATAAATCTCATTTATATAAGCAACGGAGTCCTCGCTGGCATTGCATGGATTTCCATCTATCTCTGCTTGCATATTGTTAAGATATTTTACTATCTTTGAGTATACTGGTTCAATTAATGCAGAAAAAAGGGCCTCCTTATTTTTAAAGTATCTATATGTGCTTCCTAAAGCTATGCCGGCTTTGGATGCAATGCCTCTCATAGAAGCTACTTCATAGCCGTGTTCTCTAAACTCTATCAAAGCTGAAGAAAGAATTTTCTCTCTCACATCATCTTTTAAATACTGCATGGCTGAACCCCCGTTCATTTTTAAATATATTCTACTCGCTTATTTTACAAAAGTAAATATAAATTTTTCTTTATTTTAGAACTTATTGATGCCATTATAAATTTATGATATGGTGATATAATAGTGAAAGGTTTTCAAATAGTAAAATACCTTCTGCATATTCAAAATCTTTTAATGGTGGTGGACAAAATTGGAAAACAAAAACAAAAAAGAAATCTTTTCCTCAGGTCTGGGTGTTTTCTTTGCAACTCTAGGATCAGCAGTAGGTTTAGGCAACATATGGAAATTTCCCTATATTGTAGGTGAAAATGGCGGTGCAGCATTTCTTGTAATTTATTTTGCCTGCATACTGTTAGTAGGACTGCCAGTTATGATAAGCGAATTTTTCATAGGAAGGAAAACTAGAAAAAATGTATTAGGTGCTGTTAATGCACTAAAACCTAAACAACCCTTTTGGAAAACACTGGGTGTATTTGGGCTTATGGCAGCTTACATGATCATGTTCTTTTACAGTGCCGTAGCAGGATGGGTTTACTCTTATATATTAAAAAGCCTTAGAGGAGATTTCAATAATATAGATATAGCTTCCGCCTCAAATCAATTTAACAATGCTATTTTGGGTCCAATATCACCAGTAATCTGGCAAATAATAGCTGTAGTCGTGGTGTGCACCATACTATTATTTGGCGTAAAAAACGGTATTGAGAGGGTTACCAAAACCTTGATGCCTATACTTTTCATTTTGATATTGATTTGTGATGTAAGATCTCTTTTACTTCCAGGCGCCTCAAAAGGATTAACCTTTTTATTCAAACCAGATTTTTCGCATGTGACTGTTGCCGTAGTTATAGCTGCCATGGGGCTGGCCTTCTTTAAATTGTCTCTAGGCATGGGAACAATGATTACCTACAGCAGTTATTTTACCGAAGATAACGATATGATCTACACAGCTGGAAGAGTAGCCTTAGCTGATACAATAGTGTCTCTTTTGGCTGGAATTGCTATATTCCCTGCAGTTTTTTCCTTTAATGTAAAACCAGATGCAGGTTCTGGCCTTTTGTTCAAAATTATTCCCATGGTTTTTTCAAAGCTTCCCTTTGGTAATATACTTCTAGCTATATTCTTCATATTGGCAGGCATCGCAGCTACTACCGCCATGATATCCATGATGGAGGTAATAATAGCATATTTTACTGAAGAAAAGGGCATAAGCAGAAGAAAAGCAGTTATAATAAACGGACTTATCATAATTGTAGTGGGCATTTTTCCAGCCCTATCCGTGCATCCTAAGAGCATTTTTGCTTCCATAACTATAATTGGCAGCAAAGGTATATTTGACTCTTTGGATTGGATTTCCTCAAGTTTATTGCTGCCTTTAGGCGGACTTATTATATCCATATTGGTTGGACATTTTATAGATAAAAATTCTGTAAGAGAGGAATTGACCAATGGAGGTAAAACAAGCCAAAAAGTTTTTAACGTTTATTATTACATAGTTAAATATATAACTCCTATATTACTAGTGATAGTATTTTTATCAGGACTTATCAAATAGGCTCTGATTTAAAACATTCCTTTAGTTGGGGAGTCAATGTTTCAAAAAACTGCTGCAGCCGTGAAAAGGAGAATAGGTATATGGATAAACTAGTAAGAAACTTTTTTGAAAGAGATACTATAGTTGTTGCAAAAGAATTACTTGGAAAGATTCTTGTACATGAGGTAGATGGCAAAAAAATAGCCGGAAAAATAGTTGAAACCGAAGCCTATCTTGGCATAGAAGATAAGGCTGCTCACTCCTATGGTGGAAGAAGAACAAAGCGAGTAGAAGTTATGTATGGAGAGGCTGGCTTTTCCTATGTATTCGTAATATATGGCATGCATTTTTGCTTTAATGTAGTCACTAGGGAAAAAGGCGTTCCTCAGGCTGTTCTGATACGCGCACTAGAGCCTTGTTACGGCATAGATTCTATATGCCATAACAGATTTAAAAAACCCTACGAGAAGCTCACTAAGACTCAAATAAAAAATTTGACCAATGGCCCTGGTAAGCTGTGCAGCGCATTATCCATAAGTAAAAGCTTAAATGGTGAGGATTTATGTGGTGAAACCCTCTATATTGAAGAGGGGAATAATGCTTTTGAAATAGTAACCTCTAAGCGAATAGGTATAGACTATGCTGAAGAATATAAAGATAAGCCTTGGAGGTTCTATATTAAAGATAATGCAAATGTAAGCGTAAAATAAAAAACGTGGTAATCCCACGTTTTTTCTATTCATTATACTAAAATATAGCTATTAAGAATTCTTAATTATTGTTTCCACTTCGCTTAATTTTTCATCCATAGAATTTAATTGATCAGAAAACCTATGAAAGCCTGACTTCATTTGTTCAGCATGTTCCATTCTTTCTTTTAGCTCTTCTATTTTCTTTGAAGCTTCATCAGTTAAAAAATATATCTTCTTAACTGCATCATTCATGCCAGAAACTAAATCTTTTGTGCTTACAGATAGTTTTTTAACCTCTGAGGCAACTACGGAAAATCCTTTTCCGGCTTCGCCAGCTCTAGCGGATTCGATAGAGGCATTAAGGGCTAAAAGATTAGTTTTAGTTGCTACATCGCTTATATCTCTAGATATGCCTTCAATAAATTTTGTATGCTTTAAAAGGTTCTCAAAAGTGCTTATAAAGCCTTCCATTTGATTTTCGCTTTTTGTTGGATCTTCTGCAAAACTAAATTCTTTTTTTATGTCGTTTAATACACTGTGTATCTCTTCCACATATTGCTTTAACTGCTGAGCTTGGTTATTTTCTATTGCCATACTTTTTTCCTCCGTTATCACTAAAATATTTTTATATCATAGAAATTTTCAATAAAATATCCTCACCTATTGACTATTTTTACTATGATAACATTATATCATAAGCGATTATGTTTTACTTATTAAATTTTAATATTCTAGTATAATAGAAAAATAATACTGAATTACATTTCAATATCAAGGCCTTGTGCTTAATGCTTAGGATCTGCTACTACCAAAACATCTATATATCTGCTGCCACGCATTATTTTTCTTATTATTGAACCTCTTATAATTTCATGAAGTCTTGTTCGGGCTGATTGTCCTATAACTATCTGAGTTGTATTGTTAGCTTTAGCATACTTTATTATGGAACTAGCTGTGTCCTTTGATTTTTCGATTTTGAAATCCGCCCCTAGCTTATTGCATAGAACCCCTATTTCATATATTTTCTCCAATTCCTTTTCTGTATGCTTAAATTCATTATTGATGTATAATACCAAAAGTTCAGCCTTCAAATTCTTTGCTATTCTATAGCCTCTTCTTATAAGATACTCTGAATTAAAATTGAGACTAACGCATACTAAGATTTTTTCTTTTCCTCCAGTGAGTTCTTCTATGCTTTTTTCATTTTTATAAATAGTAAGCTTTTCATCAACTTCATCTGCTACTTCTCTCAAGGTTAATTCCCTTAACGCAGTCAAATTACCTACTCTAAAAAAGTTATTTAAGGAAGTTTCAATCTTATCCTTAGAATAAATCTTACCACTTCTTATCCTATCTCTAAGGGCATCTGGAGATATATCAATGACTTCTATTTCATCCGCTATTTCTAATATTTTATCTGGTACAGTCTCTCTTACCTTAACGCCCACCATTCTGCTCACATGATCATTTAAGCTCTCTAAATGCTGAATATTTATTGCTGTCATAACGTCGATGCCATTTTCAAGCAATTCTAAAACATCTTCATAACGCTTTTGATGCTTAGAGCTTGGCACATTAGTATGCGCTAGTTCATCCACTATTACTACCTGAGGATTTCTTTTAATTATCCCCTCTAAATCTAATTCCTTAAGATTAACTCCTTTGTAGTCAATTTTTTTAAGAGGAAGAACTTCAAGTTTATCTATCTGGGCAACAGTACCTTCTCTCTGATAAGTTTCCACAAGACCTATGATTATATCCACATTGTTAGACTTCATTTCATTACCGTCTCTCAGCATTTGATAGGTCTTGCCAACTCCTGGAGCTCCCCCTATATATATTTTTAGTTTTCCTCTTTTTCTCTTTCTAAATTCTTCATAGAACTCTTTCTCCATAATATCAAATCCTATTCCTCAAATAGTTTTGCTATAGCATCAAAACGCTTGGCTTCTTTTTTATTATTAGTGTTTTCATTTACCAATGCTATAAGAGAGTATATTTCCTTATTATAAGGATTTTTTCCCAAAGCAAGCTTCAAACTTCCGTAAGCTTCCGAAAATTTACCATCTTTCATAAAGCTTTTAGCTTTTTCAATATAATAAACATCGTTTTTACTTTCCTTTTTTAGAATTTTAGTTGGCTCTAAAGAGAATATTTCATCTAGGACAGAGTTAACCCTCTCTGGAGAAAAGGGCTTTTGAAGATATGCAACAGCTCCCAATTTTGTGCAATCTATTGCATTTTTAACGGTTGCGTAAGCAGTCATCATGACTACAGGACAGCCTATGCCAAAATCTCTTATGGCTTTTAATACCTCTGTGCCATTTATCTCCGGCATTCTTATATCTAAAAATATTAAATCAATATCTTTTTTATGAGCTTTAACAGCTTCCAAAGCGGTTTTTCCGTTATCCGCCGTAATAACTTCATAATCTCTAAGTTCTAAGCAGGTTGTCAGCAATACTCTTATATTTTTAGTATCGTCTACCACCAAAACCTTTTTCATGTTTCACCTCCAAATTATTTTTCTGCCAGCGGTAATGTAAATGTAAATATACTTCCTTTATCCAGCTCACTTTCACAAATTATACTTCCCCCATGGGCTTCTACTATCTCCTTTGCAATATATAATCCAAGACCTGTAGTTGGCAATTCACCGGCATAGCTATTAAGCTTTACAAATTTATCAAAGATTTTATCTATGTTTTCCTTAGGAATGCCTTCTCCTGTATCCTCTACATATATATTCATTTTCCCATCCTGTACATAGGCTCCTATTATTATTTCATCACCAGAAGAGGTATATCTTAAAGCATTTGATACTAGATTGTTTAATACCCAGATTATTTTCTCTTCATCACACTTTATAAGGGGAAGTTTTTCTTCCACAGAATTATATATGGCTATATCGTTACTTTCTCCCTGTTCCTTAAAATTTTTTATGCACTCCTCTGCTAAAGCTTTTACTGGGCAAGGAGCTATGTCAAACAAAGCTCTATCTGACTGAAGCTTTGATAATTTAATCAAATTTCCTACCAGTTCTGTAAGCTTATGCGCCTCTTCCTTTATTGTTTCTAAAATCCTGTCTTGTTTATCGCTAAGAGTACCAAGCTTTCTATCCTTCATAAGTCCAACTCCCATCATTATAGATGTAAGAGGAGTCTTCAGCTCATGTGAAACTGTAGCTATAAAATCTGTTCTTATTCTCTCCAGTTCTTTGAACTGAGTTACATTTTTAAGCAGTACAACAGCATTCTTTGTTTTGCCGTTTCTGTCCTTTACAGCCTTAACAGTTATATTAAAATAAAGAATCTTATCCTGACTATTAATATTAATTATCTTTTCCATATCCTGATCATCGTTATTTATTACATTAAATATATAATCATAAATCTCTATATTCTTAATGCTCTCAAGCAGATGACTATTTAGTGCTTCCTGCTCCTTAATTTGAAAGAGCTCCTGACAGGAGTCGTTTAGCAATATGATTTTGTAACTCTCATCCAATACAATCAATGGATCAGATATACTTTTCACTATAGCTATAGACTTATTCTTTTCAGCCACAAGCTTACCTGCGGTACTTTTTTCAAATTCATAGAGCCTGGAAGTCATACTGTTAAATTCCTGTGCCAGCATACCTATTTCATCTTGATTTATTATTGGAGCTTGCTTATTCAATTCTCCTTCCTTCACAGACTTTATGGTTTCTGTAAGAAGGTAAATAGGTGTCAGCGCTTTTTTCGTATACCATATAGATATCCAAAGTCCAGCTATAGCAGAAGCAGCTGAAACTGCTAGCACTATATACATAGACGTTACTGCCCTATTTTTAACAAGATTTTTACCGTTAAACATAGCCTTTTCATTAATGGAAGACAAGGACTCTAAATCTCCCTTTATTTTATTAAGCTTTGGTGAGATATTATTCTTATAAAATTCTACAGTTTCATTGCTATTATGGTTATTTTCATATTCTTGAAGCTGAGAAAAGGATTTTGAAAAATCAACGTAATCCTGATTTATTGAATTAACTATTGTCCTTTCTCCTACCTCAGTGATATTGTTTTTTTCTATGTCAAACCAGCTGTAGAATTCATCATTATTTTTATAAAAGCTATCTAATGCTTCATTTTTTTGGAGCAGTATATATTCTAAAATAGCCTTATCCTGTGCCTCTATATTATTGTTCATCTTATTCGCAGCATCTATGCTTTTATAGTTATCTATCATTAATCCGTCTATAGATTTCCCAAGTCCATAGATACTAAAAGATGAAACAATGCCCAGCATAGCTATTATAAGTACTAAAAATACGCACACAAAGGTTATCTTTCCCTTTAAAGTTTTAATATAAACCACCTCCAATAAAATGTGTCCTGTCTCTTTTATAGCTAGAGCTATGTTTTAAATGACAAAAGACAAATTGCAAATCTGATTTAAAATTTGCAATTTGCCATATATGATTTTTAATTATAGTTTTCCCTGCTGCTTTAAAATACTTGCGATTTCCAAATTAACCTGAAGCACATTCACTCTAGGCTCTCCGAATATACCAAGAGTTTTACCTGTAGTGTGCTTCTTAACCATCTGTTCCAAATCCGAGTCAGCTATACCTGTGGCTTTTGCTACTGCTGAAATTTGAATTTTTGCCGCCTCAGGAGATATATCCGGGTCTAAGCCTGAACCTGAGCTTGTAAGCAAATCAGTAGGTATATCTTCCTTTTTAACATCTGGATGAGTCTTCAAGAAATCCTCTATGTCCTTTTGTACTCTATCTGCAAGAGCTTTATTGGAAGGAGCTAGATTTTGTGAACCCGAAGCTACTCCAGTATATTTTCCTGCTTTCTTGTCATCTTCTGTGTAGGTATTATAATTCACGGAAGATACTCTGCCTCTAAAAAATCTTGGATCAGTAAAACTCTGACCTATTAAACTTGAACCAACTTCCTTGCCATCTAAGGTTATCATACTCCCATTAGCCTTTTTATTAAAGGCAAGCTGACTGATTCCTGTCATGGCTAAAGGATATATAACTCCGCATAAAAGCATTAAAACCATACTTAGCATTATAGCTTTTTTTAGTGTTTTCATAATTTCAATCTCCTTTACCTATTTAACTAACTTAAACTAAGCATTCTCAAAATAGGTGTTATTAAAATATCTATAACCTTAATTCCTACGAAAGGTGCTGCTACCCCTCCTAGTCCAAACACAAGCATATTTCTAAGCAGCAGCATTTCAGATTTCATAGGTTTGTATTTAACTCCCTTCATAGCTATCGGAATAAGCATCGGAATGATTATGGCGTTAAATATCAAGGCAGAGAGTATGGCACTATTTGGTGTAGACAGCTTCATCACGTTCATCACCTGCATCTGTGGTATGGCTAATATAAATATTGCAGGAATTATAGCAAAATATTTAGCTACATCGTTAGCTATGCTAAAGGTAGTTAGCGCACCTCTGGTTATAAGCAGCTGCTTTCCTATCTCTACCACTTCCAATATCTTAGTAGGATTTGAATCTAAGTCAATCATATTGGCAGCTTCCTTAGCAGCTGTTGTACCGCTGTTCATAGCAAGACCTACATCTGCCTTAGCTAGTGCAGGCGCATCGTTAGTTCCATCCCCAGTCATTGCCACGAGCTTTCCTTCAGCCTGTTCCTTCTTTATTACTTCTATCTTATCCTCAGGCTTACATTCAGCTATAAATTCGTCTACCCCTGCTTCTTTAGCTATGGTAGCAGCGGTAAGGGGATTGTCTCCTGTACACATCACAGTTTTAATACCTATATCTCTCAGTCTTTGGAATCTCTCTACAAGTCCAGGCTTTACAGTATCCTTTAGGTATATGATACCATATATTTTATTGTCTACACATACTACAAGTGGTGTACCTCCAGCCTTTGACACTTTAGTTAATCCTTCATCCAAATCCTTTGGAATCTTTCCCCCCGCTTCCAGCACAAATTTCTTAATGGCATCCTGAGCACCTTTTCTAATTTTTTTACCGTCTTTAAGATCCACTCCACTCATTCTGGTTTGCGCTGTGAATTCTATAAAATCTAAGTTATCATACTCTGACTCTTCTACCTTAGTATTAAGCTTTCTGCCTAAATCTACTATAGATCTTCCTTCTGGAGTTTCATCTTTTAAGGAAGCTATGACTGAAAAATCTATGAGCTCCTCTAAATTGGAATTCTCGGTAAAAATGAATTCAGCTGCTAATCTGTTACCATAGGTTATAGTACCAGTCTTGTCTAATATCATGGTATTCACATCTCCGCAGGCCTCCACTGCTTTACCTGACATCGCTATTACATTGAATCTTGTAACTCTGTCCATTCCAGCAATACCTATAGCAGATAGAAGTCCTCCTATAGTAGTAGGTATCAAGCAAACCAAGAGTGCTATTAATGTAGCTATCCTTATAGTTACTCCAGAATAGCTAGCCATAGGATACAGGGCTACAATAACTATTAGAAATATTAAGGTAAGGCTTACTAGCACAGTATTTAAGGCAATTTCATTGGGTGTCTTCTGTCTTGAGGCTCCTTCTACCAAAGCTATCATCTTATCTAAAAAGGATTCTCCTGGGGTAACAGTTATTGCCACCTTAAGCCAATCGCTTACCACCTTTGTGCCTCCAGTTACAGAGGCAAAGTCTCCTCCCGCTTCTTTCATAACTGGTGCAGATTCACCAGTTATTGCGGATTCATCTACGGAAGCTAGTCCCTCAATAACTTCACCATCATTAGGTATTATATCGCCTGTCTCTACCAGCACTATATCGCCTTTTTTCAATTCTCCTGCACTTACAGTCTTTATGCTTCCATCTGAAGTTATAAGCTTTGCCATAGTATCCTTACGGGTTTTCTTAAGGCTTTCTGCCTGAGCTTTACCTCTTCCTTCTGCCACTGCTTCCGCAAAATTAGCAAATAGTACTGTGATAAACAATATTACAGCAACTATGAAATTATATAAGGATAGATTTTCCCCTTTATCTCCAAAGGCTGCTGGAAAAAAAGTTAGGAATAAAGTTATTACAAAACCTATTTCCACCACAAACATGACTGGATTTTTCATCATATATTTAGGATTTAATTTTACAAAAGCATCTATTACAGCCTGTTTAGCTATTTTTGAAGTAATAAATTTGCTTTTTTTCTCCTTACTCATATAAAAGTCTCCTTATTGTTAAATTTAATCTTCTATCATAAAGGCTTTCCTTAATCAAGCATTACCTGCCATTCTAATGAAATAAAGTTAAATGCTCAGAAATTGGTCCAAGTGCTATGGCAGGCAAAAAGGTCAAAGCTCCTATTATAAGTACTACAATAACTAAGGTTATAGTAAACATAGTATTATCTGTCTTAAAGGTACCTGCTGTTACTGGTACAGCTTTCTTAGAAGCTAAGGAGCCTGCCACCGACATTAAAATAATTATGGATAAATATCTTCCAAGGAACATTACTATACCTGCTGTGGTGTTCCAGAACAAGGTATTATCTCCAAGTCCCTCAAAGCCTGATCCATTGTTAGCTGCGGAAGAAGCATACTGATATATAATCTGCGACAATCCATGGTAGGAAGGGTTGCTTATTCCTGCTAGTCCTTGGGGCATTATTAGTGCTAAGGCAGAAAACATGAGTATCAAAAATGGATGTATTATTATAGCTAAAGCTACTAATTTAATTTCTTTTCCTTCCAATTTTTTTGTTAAAAATTCAGGTGTCCTTCCCACCATAAGTCCTGCTAAGAATACTGTGAGTATGGCATACATCATCATATTCATGAAACCTACACCCTTACCGCCAAAAACTACATTAAGCATCATATTTATCATGGCAACTAGTCCACCTAAAGGCATTAAGGAGTCATGCATGTTGTTCACCGTTCCTGTGGTAAAAGCTGTAGTCACAGTAGTGAACAGTGCCGATTGAGGTATTCCAAACCTTACCTCCTTGCCTTCCATATTGCCCATAGCTTGGGATAAACCTACCTTAGCTAAAGCTGGATTGCCAGTCTTCTCAGCTGTATAAGCTATAGGAAGAACCAATACAAACAAAATTGCCATAGCGGCAAATATAGCCCATCCCTGCTTCTTATTTTTCAGCATCATACCAAAGGTGTACACTAAAGCACCTGGCAGCAGCATCATTGATAAAAGCTCAATTAAATTTGATATAGGATTAGGATTCTCAAAGGGATGAGCTGAATTAGCTCCAAAAAAGCCTCCTCCATTTGTTCCTATGTGCTTTATTGCCTCTAAAGAAGCCACTGGTCCTAAAGCTATGTCCTGAAGCTTCCCTTCTATAGTAGTTACCGTGTGATTAGCGGCTAAGGTTTGAGGAACTCCCTGAGCTACTAAAAGAACTGTTACTATAACTGATAAAGGAAGTAAAACTCTTGTAATAACTCTAACAAAATCCACATAGAAATTTCCAAGCTTTTTCTTGCCTATGATGCCTCTCATAAAGGCTAAAGCCACTGCGAATCCGCTGGCAGCGGAAGTAAACATGAAAAATGTCATTACGATCATCTGGCTTAAATAGGATACCCCAGACTCTCCGCTGTAATCTTGAAGATTAGTATTGGTTATAAAGCTTATTACTGTATTAAAGGTCAAGGATTGCTCCATATTACCTATGCCGTTTGGATTTAGAAAAAGATAGGACTGTACCCTAAGCACTAGATACGCTGCAAAGGTCATAACCGCGTTTACTAAAATAAGTACTACCACATACTTTTTCCATCCCATTTCCTCTTTCTTGTCTATCCCGCATATTTTGTAAATAAAATTGTCTATTGGATTAAAAACCTTATCTCCAAAAGCCTTCTCACCTGTGCTAACATAGTAAAGATATTTTCCCGTAGGAACCACCAAAAGCATAAATATGACTAATGGTATGATTATCTGTAAAATTTCCATTTGAAGTACCTCCTGACTTCCTGCTTCATAAAATTTATTCTAATGTGTCCTAAAATTTGTCTGGATTTATGAGTGCATAGCTAAGGTAGACGAAAATAAAAACTATTATTGCTATCAGTGCCCACATAATATATCTCCCCTTTACTCTTTCTTCTCTCCGATTTGCTTTTCACAAAAATTTATAACTAAACCGAGAAAACCAAAACCAGCTGCAAGCAATACCACAAATAAAAGATCTAGCATAATTAATCCCCCTCTTAACTTTTTGTTTACATTTAGGATATATAGATTATAGTGCAGGTCCATATTAAAACTAAAACTTCAGCTTTTCTAAACTAAATAATTCTTGCTACTGTTATAGCTTGTTTAAACAAATTAATGTGCTTTTTCATAGCCTATTCTCAGTTTCAAGCCGTTTTGTAAGGTGGGAATATTATTATCTTATTTGTAAACAAATTCATTATTTAAATGAAAATTTGTCCTTTGTATTTTTGACATTTGCATTTTTAAAGCAGTTTAAATTTAAACATTTGTTCAAAATTTATCTTGCCCCAATATGCACTTATGAAAATATTTTAATCAGCTGGCTCTGATTTAATAAAATTATGAAAACTATAGCTATTTAGGCTTATTTTTTAAAATTTCATTCATGGTCATATCAATAATCCTCTATAGAATTTTTCATTTTATGTTTTGCAGGGAATATAATTAATTCAGACTTCAAGGAGATGGCTTCAGTATTTTTTAAAGGAAGTTTTAAATCAGTGTAAAAATCAACACTGATTTAAAACAGAACCTAATTTAAGAGAGGTGCTATATATGAAAAAAAGATTGGTTTTTACCATATTTATAGTTTGTTTTTCATTGCTTGTATTTTTTCCTCATAAAAAAACTTCTTATTCCGGTAAGTACGTATGCCTTAAAAACACCAATAAAATTTTGCTGTTAAAGGCTGACAATACCTTTAAACTATATTATATTTTAGATAAAAATTCGGAAAGTGT
This sequence comes from Clostridium sp. 19966, assembly GCF_032335695.1. Lineage (NCBI taxonomy): Bacteria > Bacillati > Bacillota > Clostridia > Eubacteriales > Clostridiaceae > Clostridium > Clostridium sp. 19966. Next base: position 56,209 of record NZ_JACTOJ010000013.1, on the reverse strand, counting down.
AGAAGGGAAATATACCATAAAAGATAATCATATAGCTTTGAATTACAATCCTAAAGATAAAAGCATTCTTAGTAATTCGCTTCTATCTGGAAAGATTTTGGGTTCAGAAATTGTTTTTTCATCATCCGATGAAGTTTATAAAGATAGCTTTGAAAAATCCTAGCTTTTTCACCTTCTTTCGTTTCTAAATTGATAGGGTGAAAGCTTGGTGCTTTTTCTGAATACCTTGCTGAAATAGTTGCCACAGGAGAAGCCGCACCTTGCAGCTATTTCATTTATTGAAAGCCCTGTATTCTGAAGTAAGTTCATTGCTTTTTCAATTCGAATATTTGTTAAATATCTTATAGGATTTATTCCTGTTTCCCTTGTAAATTCTCTGACAAAGTGACTTGAAGAAACTTCTAAACTCCTAGCCAAGCTGTCGATTCCGCTGATGCTTGAAAACTCATTTTCCATTTTTTCTATAGCAAGTCTGGTTCTCAAGGAGTAATCTTCCTCATTATATGCTATGGTTCTGCATAACAAGGACAAAAAATGGAATACTATTTCACTGCCCATAAAAGGCTTAAGCTTCCTTCCATTTATCAGCTGCTGATGAAAGTTCAGAAGATACTGTATCACTTTGCTGCTTTCAGGAAGAGTTAAAATCTTTCCCGTTTTCTGCACTATTTTATCGTAGTAGGGCTTTACTGCAGCTCCTTCAAAATGGAAATACAGAATTTGCCATCCGTTTTCATCAATACCTGAAGGACAATAATATTTATCCTCACCTGGTATTTCAACAAAAAAAGCTTTATTAGCTTCAATTCTATGTACCTCATTGCCGGTTTCAAATATTCCATATCCTTTCAATGTATATTGAAATAAGTAGCCAGAAATATCTCTATTGTTGTTTTCAAAATAATAATCCATGGTATTTCGTTTCTCTATTCCCATATCCTTTAGTTCAAAGGGAGGATTGGGTATATCATCAAAAGAAACAAAGCCAAAATTTCTAAATTCATATGGCATCAAAAATTTACCCCTTTTATCAATTTAATTCTCTTGTTACAGCCTTTATGCAGCTATATACTCAGTATATATTATATCACTGGAGAATAATCACACTAATAAAATCTAATCAAAATATTACTTTATCATTAGAAAGGATGATAATTTATGCTTTTAAAAAACTCTTATGTAAAAACCCCTCCTATGGGCTGGAACAGCTATGATTATTACGACACTACAGTAAACGAAGAACAAGTTAGAGCAAATGCTGAATATATGGCAAAATACCTAAGGCCTTATGGCTATGAATATGTAGTAATAGACATTCAATGGTCGGACCCTAATGCTGGCAGCAAGAGAGATGAGTTTCAGTATATAAACTTCAGCCACTTTAACATGGATGAATATTCAAGACAACTTCCTGCAGAAAACAGATTTCCATCTTCAAAAAATGGCTTAGGCTTTGGACCTCTAGCTGATTACATTCACAGCCTTGGATTGAAACTAGGTATACATATCATGAGAGGAATTCCTAGATATGCTGCTCATATGCATTTAAAAATAAAGGATACAGAATTAACAGCGGACCAAATTGCTGATCCCTACTCCATAAGTAAATGGAACCCAGATATGTACGGAGTAAACTATAAAATGAAGGGAGCTGAAGAATATTACAATTCAATTTTTCAGTTATATGCAGAATGGGGTATCGACTTTGTGAAGGTTGATGACATATGCAATACCAATATGTATCCTGAAAATCCTTATTCCGCTGAAAAAGAAATTGAGCTGATCCATAATGCAATTGCTAACTGCGGCAGAAATATAGTGCTAAGCCTTTCCCCTGGGCCAGCTGTAATAGAAAAAGCCTGGCACTTAGAGAAATATTCCAATATGTGGCGTATAACTGATGATTTCTGGGACAATTGGAACTTGCTTAAAAATATGTTTTTTCGCTGCGAAGTTTGGCAAAAGCATGTTTCAGAAGGCTGTTATCCAGACTGCGATATGCTGCCTATAGGCTGGCTGGGCAAAGGCTTTGGACATGAGCGTTATACAAATTTCACTTATGATGAGCAAATAACCTTAATGACCCTTTGGTGTATATTCCGCTCACCTCTTATGATTGGAGCTGAGCTTACAAAGCTTGATGAGAAAACTCTTGCTCTGCTTACCAATCATGAAGTGCTGCATCTCGTAACTGGAGCTCATGGAGCTGAGCAGATTGAAAAAGACGAGAGCCATGCTGTCTGGAGAAGCAAAGATGATAATGACGGAAGTGATTATGTGGCACTTTTCAATTTATCAGATGAAACAAAGGCATTAAATATTTCTTTAGAGGCTCTTGGAATTAAAGAGGACGTCATAGTGAGGGATTTGTGGAAGCATAAAGATTTGGGGGCTTTAAATGAGTTGCCTGCTATGTACATTCCAGCTCATGGTGCTCTGCTCTACAAATTAAGCAAAGCAATTTGACTGAAGTTTAGGTGCTGTTATAAATCAGTGTTTATTTTTAACACTGATCTATAACATTCCTTAAATTGAATAGGTTATGGTTTAAAGCATAGTATTAATTTAATTAAGCATAAACATCAACTGTACTGCCTGTTGAGTTTTCACTGGTTTCTTCTTTACTTGTTTTGCTTTTATTATTATCGCTACTAACAGACTTTAAAGAATCGTCGCTTTTACCAGAAGCACTGCTTGCTTTGCTTGACTCCGCTTGCTGAATCTCAGCTTCTAACTGCTGGATTTTGGCTTCCAATTCTTTAGTCTTAGCTTGCTTAGTCTTTTCATCCTCCTTGCTATTATTAACCTGCTCCAACTGCTGCTGAAGATTTGCCTTCTGTTTTTCAAGGCTGGTTACATCGCTGCTTTGTGTGGTTGCTGCAGATGAATTATTTGATGCATATGAAATCGAAGAAATACTCATAATAACCTCCTAAATTATTCATTCATATCACTTTGAAATGCATTTTGAATTGCATTTTCCTGATCCTGTGTTATTGTTCCTGCAGAAACTAAACTATCTAAAATATCTGTAGGTGATTGCTGAGAGCCATCCTGTCCTTGATCATTAGATTGTGCTGATGCCTGGAAAGCGTTATTTATTGCAGTCTCTTGATCTTGAGTGATAGTCCCTGAAGATACTAGGTTATCTAATGGATTTGCTGGAGGCTTTTCTGATTGATCCTTGTGATGATGTTTATGAGATTTCATAGATTCCTTCAAAGCTGTTTTAATGGAATTCTCTTGATCTTGTGTTATTGTTCCATTTGAAACTAGGGTATCCAATGGATTTTGTGGTTTTGATGTATTACTATATGTTCCTGAATTCTGAATTTGATTTCCTATAGACTGGAATGCGCTTAAAACAGAATTTGCCTGATCCTGAGTAATAGTTCCTGCTTCCACTAAACTAGATAAAGGACTGCTCATAACTGAAGATTGAGCAGTATTTGTTAATGCTTGACTAGCACTATTGCTGATATTAATTGAATCATTATTCTTTTGAGTTTGTTCCTGCTCAGCCTGATATTTTTCTAGTGCTTCCTTTTGTTTTATTGCCTGCTGGGTATACCCGTCAATTGTGTTTTGTGTACTACTTATTGTATTCATATGTTTCTCTCCTTTAGTCTGCTTCCCTGCATTTATTTTCTTCCTATAGTAATTTATCGATAAGCTTTTGCTCTTATTTTACTGTGATACTGTGGCAAAACTGTGGCAACTTTTTGTGAAAATAATGTTATATACAAAAAGAGCGATATACATACTATATCAATACTTATTTAAATTATTGGCTTATGATAGAATGTATATTGAGGTGAACTTAACTAATGAACAGCAAACTTATCTATATAGCAGATGACGAAATAAATATTTGTAATATTATAAAGTCCTTCCTAGAAAAAGAAGGCTTTGAGGTGAGAATTTTTAATGACGGACTTTCTCTGTTTCAAGCCTTTAATGAAAAAGAAGCTGATGCTCTTGTTCTTGATATAGTGATGCCTGAAATAGACGGTTTTGAACTTTGCTCCTTGATCAGGTCTAAAAGCAGTGTCCCTATAATAATTGTTTCCGCTAAAGATACAGAAATGGATAAAATAACTGGTCTTGGCCTAGGAGGAGATGACTACTTAACTAAACCCTTCAGTCCATTAGAGCTTATTGCAAGAATCAATAGCATTTTCAGAAGAATAGAATTAGATAGTAGTAGCATCCAATCTTCTAACATATTAAAAATCTCAGATATTACTATAAACATAGATACCAAGGAAGCTGTGGTAAACGATGTTTCCCTGAACCTTTCTTCTATGGAATTATCTCTGCTTATCTATCTTTCTAAAAACAAAAATAGAGCTGTTAGCAGGGAAGAGCTTCTAGGGAAGATTTGGGGGTTTGAAAATAAAGTTGAGACTAGAGCTACAGATGATATGATAAAAAGAATGAGAAAGAAGCTTTCTTCCTCTGGATCAAAGGTAGAAATACATACTATATGGGGCTTTGGCTTTAGACTATACGAAAGGGAAGGATTTGATGAAAAGTAACTCAATTAAATGGAGAATTTTTAAATATAACATAATAGCTATCATTACATTGATTACCCTAACTACTATAATTTTTAATTTTGCAGCGCACATGTACATGAAAAAAGATACATTAACTCAATTAAATAAAATAGCTTCTAACGCTGAATTTACTGCCTTAGAGCATGGTCCAGATTTCTTTCCTACTCCTCAAACTCCTCCTTCCGATAAAAAAAATAAATTTATTTCAAATCCTATTGAGCCTAGTAGTGATCCCTTTAGATACTACTACATGCTTGAGCATTCCTTAAAGGAACCTCTCACTCTTCTAAATGCTGACTTTATTTTATTAGACAATAATAAAAACAGAGTAGTTCCCTATTCAGAAAAAAGCGCCTCCATACCCGAAAATGTTATGGAACAGCTGAAGGATGAAATTGATAAATCCATGGCTTCTAATAAAGATAGATACTTAACCTTTAAATTATCTAATATAAAATACATAGCAGTAGTGAAACCTGTATCTGACAAGAATTCTTTTGGTTTAGGCTGGATAATAATATACTCAAGTCTTGAAAAAATAAATCAGCTTCAGCTTGATGTAAATATTATTCTGCTCTCCATCTTGATTTTTTCCGCTATAATAACTACATTCATAACTTTAAGAATCTCTGAAAAAATCACAGAGCCTTTTGCCTACCTTAATAAATATATAAGAGCTATTGCTGAGAGAAACTTTGGAAATAAAATAGAAACTCCTGTGTATGAGGAATTAAATGAATTGGTAGAAAACATAAATATAATGTCTGAAAAACTTGAAAACTATGATAAGGCTCAAAAAACCTTTCTTGAAAATGTATCTCATGAATTTAGGACTCCATTGATGTCCATTCAAAGCTATGCTGAAGGCATAAAATATGATGTGGTCGAAAGCCAAAGTGCTGCCGAAATCATAATGGATGAAACCAGCAGAATGACTAAATTAGTTGAGGATCTATTATATTTGTCACGACTAGAAGCTATTGAAGAAAATTATAATATAAGCAGCGTGAACTTTAATGAACTCATCCATGATTGTGTAAGCCGAATGAATCTAATAGCTGCTAAAAAAAATATACAGATACTTTCTAGTTTCCCTTATAATGCAATAAACATTGTTGGAGATAAGGAAAGACTTTCACGAGCTATAATAAATATTATAAGCAACTGCATACAATATGCTAACTCCTATGTAAAAGTGGACTTAAATTTAGAAAATGAAAACCTAGCTATACTGAAAATATCAGATGATGGTCCAGGTTTTAACGCTAACGAGCTTTTAAATATATTTGAAAGATTCTATAAAGGGAAAAAGGGAAACTTCGGGCTTGGGCTGTCCATAAGCAAAAATATAATTGAAAAGTCAAAGGGCAAAATCATGGCTGAAAACTCTGAAGATGGAGCTTTGTTCATTATCGAACTACCATTTTACTTCTAATTTTTGTATTATAACTAGTAATTTTACATTTTAAAACCACTTTTATAGTTAATTTTCAAATATTTAAAATTTTTATTTTTATACACCTACTCAGCTAAAAAAGTATTAAAATATATATGGTATTAAGGAAATTATATTAATAATGGGAGGAATATATTATGGAGACTTATAAAATCAAGACTTATAAATACAGATGGATCATCCTGTTTATTTTCATGCTTATGATGGCCATGCAGCAACTTTTATGGATAACCTTCGCAGCCATCACTAGTGATACAGCTGCCTTCTATAAAATATCTGAATTAGATGTAGGATTATTATCAATGGTATTTATGGTGGTATACATATTTGTATCAATACCTGCATCTTGGATAATCGATACCTTTGGTTTTCGTATAGGCGTTGGCATAGGTGCCCTTTTAACAGGCATATTTGGACTTCTGAGAGGAGTTTTTGCCGCTAACTATACCTTAGTATTAATTTTTCAAATTGGCATAGCTATTGGACAACCTTTTGTTGTTAATGCGGTAACCACTGTTTCAACTAGATGGTTTCCTATAAGGGAAAGAGGACTTGCTTCTGGCCTATCTTGGCTTGCCGGATATTCAGGATTAATCATAGGGCTGGTTCTGACTCCCTATCTCATAGCTTCTGGTAGCATACCATCAATGCTTGTTATATATGGAGCCGCTGCCTTTGCTTCTGCAATATTGTTTATCCTGCTTACAAAAGAAAATCCGCCTACCCCGCAATGCAAGCCTGAGGAAGAGGAAAGATCTTTAGTCTTTGATGGCTTGAAGCAGATGCTGAAGAAAAAAGATTTTTTAATGCTTATGATAGTATTTTTCGTATGCCTAGGCATATTTAACGGTATCTCCACTTGGATTGAAGACATATTAAAGCCACATGGATTCACTTCAGTTCAAGCAGGAATAATAGGAGGAGGGATGATCGCCAGCGGTGTGATTGGTTCTGCTGTTATTCCAACGTTTTCTGACATAGTAAAAAACAGAGTGAAAGTCATAATTTTAGCCTTGGCAGGATCTATTCCTGGTCTCATAGGAATAACCTACGGAACCAGCTTCCTAGTAGTGATGATTTCAGCCTGCATACTTGGATTCTTCATGCTAAGCTGCGCTCCATTAGGTTTCCAATATGGTTCAGAAATTGCTTTTCCTGCACCTGAAGGAACTTCTACAGGCTTATTGATGATGATGGGACAAATAGCAGGTGTTATATTCATCGTAGGAATAGATGCCTTGAAGTCACCTAAGACAGACTCCATGTCCCTGCCTATGAATCTGCTTATTGCCATATTAATAATAGGTGTACTTATGTGTTTCTCTCTTAAGGAACCTGAATTGGTAAAGCAAGAGGTTCAAGAGAACTTACAATCATAAATATATATCTGAAATTAAAATATAATACAATTTGAAAACTTATCTATAACACAGTGAACCCTTCCTAGGCTTTATGAGTCTATATTACAGGTGGTGCTGTTATGAAAAAGTTAAATAGTTCTATTGTATTATTTATATCATTTATAATTGTTCTCTGCAGCTTTGCAGGTTGTAGAAATAAGACAGCCGCCAGAGGTACCTTTGGCATTAATGAACTCCAAGAAAAGATGAAAGCTAAGAATTATAGTTTTGAAATTAAAGATACAGCAAGAGAAGAATTCATTGATGCTCCAAGGAAGGTTATGATAATTAATAAAGATATCCTAAGCATATACTTATTTGAAAGCAACAAAGAAATGGAAAAGCACTCCAAATATATAGATAACACTGGGAGTACATTTACAAATGACAATAAAATAACTAAAGTAGATTATGCTTACCCGCCTCATTTATACAAGAAAGGCAATATTATAGTTCTATATGCAGGAAATAACACCAAAATTATTAATGATTTAAAAGACATATTCGGAGGGCAGTTTGCTGGCGGAAATTAATATATTTTTCCGCCTTAAAACCATGTTAAAATAGAGCAGCTTGTATTAAAAGCCATAACCATACTAAAACTTTAATCACTTACGATACTTAAAAATTGTTTTAATCGCTGATTATCTGTATCCTTAAATATGTGGTCAGGAGTTCCGGCCTCCACAATTGCCCCATGATCCATGAATACTACCTTGTGAGCAGCATCCCTTGCGAAGCTCATTTTATGAGTCACTACAATCATAGTCATGCCTTCCTGAGACAGTTCATTCATTACCTTCAGAACTTCCGCTTCCAATTCAGGGTCTAGTGCGGAAGTGGGTTCATCAAATAGCAGCACCTCAGGCTCTATAGCCATAGCTCTAGCAATAGCCACCCTTTGCTGCTGACCTCCTGAAAGCTCATAAGGATATTGATCTTTCTTTTCTGAAAGTCCAACCTTCTCAAGAAGAATAAGGCTTTTATCTCTAGCCTCTTGCTTTGAACGTTTCAGCACAGTTACTTGCCCTTCCATTATGTTTTCTATCGCTGTCATATGAGGGAATAAATTAAAGCCTTGAAAAACCATACCTGTTTTCTTTCTGAGATTTATTATTTCACTAGCAGAAATTTTCTTTCTACCATCAAAGTCTAATCGTAAATTAGCAATAGCTATATGCCCTTCATTAGGAGTTTCCAACAGATTTATACATCTTAAAAGGGTAGTTTTTCCGGAACCAGATGGACCTATAATAACTGCTGTCTCTCCTTTATTAACCTGAAGGTCTACTCCCTTTAGAATTTCTGTATTTCCAAAACTTTTGTGTAAATTATTTATTTCTATCATAGCAACCTCCAATCTACCTTGTTACATACATAGAGAGCTTCTTCTCAATTCTATTCTGAAATGCTGTCAGTACGCTGCTAAACATAAAATATATTACTGCTGCTTCAATATACAACCAAAGAGGTTCATAGGTTCTTGCTGTGATTACCTGGGCTACCTGAAACATTTCTGTAACGGTTATAGTGGCAGCAAGAGAAGTATCCTTAACAAGTCCAATAAAAGAATTTGCTAACGGCGGCACCGAAACCCTTGCCGCCTGAGGAAGTATAACTCTTCTTAAGGCCTGATTATAATTCATGCCTATAGAATAAGCCGCTTCCCACTGCCCCTTAGGTATAGATAAAATAGCCGCTCTTATAACCTCTGAATTATAAGCTCCTACACTTAAGGTAAATCCTATTATTCCAGCAGTTAATGGCTGTAAAGTTACTCCTATATCTGGCAGCCCGTAAAAAATTATGAAAAGCTGAACCAGAAGAGGAGTCCCTCTTATGATGGAAACATAAACTCTAGCTATAAAAGACAAGAGTTTCATATTTGATATCCTTGCTAGTGCAGTAACAAGAGCCAATGCTAATCCAAGTATAAAAGATATAACAGCAAGAGGGACTGTATATTCTAGTCCCGCCTTCAATAATGGGAAAAAAGAATCTTTTAATATATTTAATATTCTTAATGTGTTATGATCGAAATTCATGCTATCACCTTACTATTTTGATACATCAGTACCAAACCATTTATTTGATATCTTCAGATATGTGCCGTCTGAGGTCATATCCTTAAGTGCCTTATTTACTGCATCTACAAGTTCTTTATTCCCCTTGTTAAACAGTACTGCACTTTGAGATGCATTATCATAATCAGCCACTGATTTTACTGGAGCATCTGGCTTCTGCTTCTTTAGATCCAGATAAGATAAGCTGTCGTTTACAGTAGCATCTACTCTCTTTGATGAAAGAAGATCAATAGCCTGATTAAAGCCGTCAACTTGTACAAGTTCTGCTCCGTAATTTTTTGCAATGTCAGCTAGATTACTGGTTAGCGACTGTGCACTCTTTTTCCCTTTCAAATCTTCAAAGGATTTAATACTATTATTATCTTGTCTTACTATAAGCACCGCTCTTGAAGTTATATATGGTGTGGAAAAATCATACTTTTCCTTACGGTCATCTTTTATTGTAACTTCATTTACAACTGCATCAAATCTCTTGGCATCCAGACCTGCAAACATACCATCCCATTTCGTCTCAACGAACTCTGCTTTTACTCCAATACGTTTTGCTATTTCATTAGCTATATCTACATCAAAGCCAGTCAAATTTCCTGTGCTGTCATGATATGTGAAAGGAGCATAAGTTCCTTCAGTACCAATACGAATTTTGCCCTCACTCTTTATTTGTTCTAGAAGGTTTTTTGATGAAGTTGACCCAGTATTCTGACCTGTCTTGGATATGCAGCCCGCTGCCCCCACTGCTACAATTAGTGCTAATGCAATACTTAAAAATAAACCTTTCTTTTTCATTTTTATACCCCCATTTTTAATATTAATTTATTTTTTGTAAAAAAAATCTGCCTCTAATTATAGAGGCAGAAGTTAACTTCCGCGATTCCACTCTACTTGCCAAAATACTTATGCTTATGGCATCTCGTCCATTCAGGCACATACATACCCTAACGCTTTAACAGGCGTACCTGCTGCTGTCTACTAAATTTCGAAGCAGTGCTCAAAGATGCATTCACATAGTTTACACTTAAAATTCCTCTCAGCTTAAAGAATTTCTCTCTGGCAGTTTCCCTATGCTACTATTTCTTATCACAGCATTATTCCTACTAATCCTATCGGAATTAATTATTAAATATATACTACTCCCTTATACTTACCCTGTCAATGGATATTTTATATTTTGATATTAATCCCATTACAGCAATTTATGGTAATATAAATATGTATTTAAAATGCAGAGGAGATTTTTTATGTATAGGAATTTTGTATTTGATTTATATGGAACTCTAATAAATATACATACAAATGAAGAAAAGAGCATTGTTTGGAAAAAGCTTTCTCTATTCTATAGTTATAATGGAGCCAATTATAAGCCTAATGAGCTGAAATACCTAGGAATACATGATTACTTTGATGGTTTATATAGTTCCTCTGATATAGAAATCTGTAAACCAGATAAGACTTTTTTTAATTACCTTGTAAAAAGTGAACATCTAATTAAAGAAGAGAGCGTTTTTATTGGAAATGATCATATCTGTGATGTGGAAGGTGCAAAAGCTGCATCTTTGGATTGCCTTTATATCCATAGTAATCAGTCCAGAAAAATAACTGAAGTAACAAGCAAATATGCGATTTGGGATGGAGACATATCTAAAATTTTAAGTATACTTTCTTAATATAGCAATTTTAGCAGTCAATAAATTGAAAAAGCAGTGGACACAAATCCACTGCTTTTTTATTAACCCACTTCTGCTGTTTCGAACTGGCTGTTGTAAAGACCAGCATAAACTCCGCCTTTTTCAAGAAGCTCATTATGAGTACCTTGCTCAACAATATCTCCATGCTGCATAACAAGTATTAAGTCAGCGTCACGAATGGTTGATAGACGGTGAGCAATTATGAAGCTTGTTCTATTCTTCATAAGATTATTCATAGCCTTTTGAATCTGAACTTCTGTACGAGTATCAACAGAGCTTGTAGCTTCATCCAAAATTAATATCTTAGGATTTGCCAGTATTGCTCTTGCTATAGTTATAAGCTGCTTCTGACCTTGTGACACATTAGAAGCTTCCTCATTTAGCACCATATTGTATCCATCTGGAAGATTGTGAACGAAGCTATCTACATGAGCGGCCCTAGCTGCTGCTTTCACTTCTTCATCTGTAGCATCAAGTCTTCCGTATCTTATATTCTCCATGATAGTTCCATTGTAAACCCAAGTATCCTGAAGAACCATACCAAACATTGAACGTAAATCATTACGAGTGAAATCTCTTATATCATGACCATCTACAAGTATAGCACCTGAGTTTACATCATAGAATCTCATCAGTAGCTTAATCATAGTTGTTTTGCCGGCACCAGTAGGTCCAACGATAGCAACTCTCTGACCTGGCTTAACCTTAGAAGAGAAGTCATTAACGATAATCTTATCTGGATTATATCCAAAGTGAACATCCTTAAATTCAACGCTTCCTTCAACATTTTCAAGCTTTGTAGGTTTATCTGTTTCAGCAACTTCTTCAGCTTCATCTAAGAATTCAAACACACGCTCTGCTGAAGCTGCTGTCTGCTGAAGTATATTTGAAATATTTGCAATCTGTGCAATTGGCTGAGTAAACTGACGAACATATTGTATGAAAGCCTGAATATCGCCCACAGTTATGCTTCCATTGGAAGCCAGGTATCCTCCAAGTATACATACTGCAACATATCCTAAATTACCTACAAAATTCATAAGAGGCATCATGATACTTGTTAAGAACTGAGATTTCCAAGCTGCTCCGTATAGCTGATTATTTAGTTTGTCAAACTTTTCAATACTTTCTTTTTCACCATTGAAAGCCTTAACAACTACATGTCCACCATACATTTCTTCTACATGACCATTTACATTTCCAAGGAAATCCTGCTGCTGCTTAAAGTACTTTTGTGACTTCTTAACAATGAACATTATAAGTCCCATAGATATAGGAATTATGAAAAGAGCCACGATAGTCATCTGCCAGCTTATAGTAAACATCATTATAAGTACGCCTACTACAGTAGTAACTGAGGTAATTATTTGCCCTAAGCTTTGGTTAAGGGTCTGGCTTAATGTATCTACATCGTTAGTAACACGAGATAACACTTCACCGTGATTTGTACCATCAAAGTATTTAAGAGGCATTCTATTTATCTTCTCTGAAATCTGCTTTCTGAAATCATAGCTCACCTTCATGGACACATTTGACATTATCCATCCTTGGATATATCCGAACAATGCACTTAGCACATATAATGCTATTAGAATCAACATTATTTGGCCGATGTAATCAAAATCTATATTACCTTTGCCTGTTAGCTTAGCTACGATACCTTCTGTAAGCTTAGTAGTCGCATGACCCAATATCTTAGGACCAGCCACGTTAAAGGCTGAACTTGCTATTGCAAATATAAATACTACAATTATGGAAATTTTATAAGCGCTTAAGTACTTTATAAGTTTTCCCATGGTTTCCTTAAAATTACGAGCTTTCTGTCCGGGCATCATTGCCATTGGTCCGCCGCCAGGACGTTGCCCTTGCCTTCTTGAGCCATGTGATTTTTTTTCCTCACTCATGCTAATTCCTCCTTTGAAAGCTGTGATAATGCTATTTCCTGATAAGTTTCACAGTTTTTCATAAGCTCCTCATGAGTTCCTATTCCAACCATCTTACCTTCATCAAGAACTATTATCTGTTCAGCATTTTTAATAGTTGATATACGCTGCGCAACAATTATCATTGTGCTTGAACCAGTCTTAGCCTTTAAAGCCTTTCTAAGAGCTGAATCTGTTTTAAAGTCAAGAGCGGAGAAGCTATCATCAAATATATATATTGCTGCCTTCTTAACAAGGGCACGAGCAATTGATAATCTTTGCTTCTGACCACCGGATACATTGGTTCCACCCTGAGAGATCTCTGTCTTAAAGCCTTCTGGTTTTTCGCCTATAAATTCCATAGCCTGAGCAATATCAGATGCTTCCTTTAATTCTTCTTCAGTTGCATTTTCCTTAGCGTATCTTAAATTTGACTCTATGGTACCGCTGAATAAAGAACCCTTTTGAGGAATATAACCAATTTTATCTCTTAAATCACTCTGTGAAACTTCTCTTACATCTATGCCATCTACAAGAATTTGTCCGCCAGTTACATCATAGAATCTTGGTATTAAATTGATAAGAGTGCTTTTACCCGCTCCTGTAGAACCTATTATAGCGGTCGTCTTGCCTGGCTCTGCAGTGAAGCTTATGTTCTTCAGCATATCCTCTTCAGCACCATGATACCTGAAGGATACATCTTTAAATTCTATTAAGCCTCTGCTTGCTCCAGTGAACTTCTTAGCACTCTTTGGATCCTTAATTGCTGGATCTGTCTCTAAAACTTCAGAGATACGCTGTGCAGCAACGGAAGCTCTTGGAAGCATTATAAACATGAAGGACATCATTAAGAAAGCAAATATTATCTGCATGCCATACTGCATGAAGGCCATCATATCTCCAACCTGCATCTTTGAATCTGCAATCTGATGAGCACCTACCCATACTATAAGAAGAGTAATTCCATTCATTATAAGCATCATGAATGGGAATAGAACTACCATAACACGGTTTACAAATAAATTTGTATCTGTAAGATCCTTATTTGCCTTATCAAAACGAGCTTCTTCAAACTTCTGAGTATTGAAGGCTCTTATTACCATCATACCAGATAGATTTTCACGGGTTACAAGGTTAAGTCTATCTATAAGTTTTTGTATAATCTTGAATTTAGGAAGTGCTACTGCAAATACTGATCCTATTAAACCTAACAATGCTATAACTGCCACAGCTATTATCCATGACATGGAAGTACTCTTTGACATAGCTCTTATTACACCGCCAACACCTAAAATAGGTGCATAGAATATCATTCTTATCATGATAACCATCAGCATCTGTATCTGAGTAATATCATTAGTGGTTCTCGTTATAAGTGAAGCTGTAGAGAATTTATCTAATTCTGTATAGGAGAAGCTTTCTACCTTTGAAAATACATTCTTACGCAAATTCCTTGAAAGTCCTGCTGCTGCTCTTGAAGCTAATAGACCAACCAATACAACGCATAATGCACTTATCAAGGAGACTCCAAGCATCTTAGCACCAGCAATGGCAATGTAGTTATTCTTAATCTTGTCAGTGTTCATGCCTAAGGCTTTGTATTCAGCTTTCACTGAAGATGATGCAGCCTGAACAATTAGGTTAGTATCTGTTATTGTATTACTTGTACTTGCACTCTTCATTAAATCTAGTCTCTTATCTGTAGGCATCTTTGCCAAAAGTGCAAATAAATCTGTCTTTGCAGGCATCTTTTGTCCTTGTATTTCAATGACTCCATTCTTAGCATTAGCCTGCATTTGCTGAATACCAGTTATAGTCATAAGTGATTTTCCTATCAATGGATTCAATTTATCAATTTCTGAGGAATCCACATCTTTTAATACATAAACTGATTCCTTTGAAAGATTTGGATACTTTTTAACATCTTTATCATAGTCTGAGCTTGATTTATCTACGAGAGTATAATCGCTTAACACCTTAGTTTTATCACTATCGCTCATAAATAAAGTCACTTTATCCATTTGGGACTGTCTTATGGCTTCTGGTACAGCATTAACAATTCCTCCCTGCTGTATACCCTTATTTACTATGTCTGACATATAATCTGGTAAAGATAAGTCACACATGGCCTGAATAAATAAAAGTACAAGGGATGCAAGAATTAGCCCTAAAAATGGCTTTAAATATTTTGCCAACTTAAACATCGTCACATTCACTCCTTATCAATTTTTGTCTTTCTAATACATTTTCTAAAGTCCTTAGTCCTTTTCTGATTGATTCAACTTCCTCAGGAGTTGCTTCTTTCATTAGTTCTTCGTACTTAGCTTCTATTTTTTTAAAATGATTTTCAGCGTTTTTTTTGAACTCAGGGGTTACATTTACATATACCACCCTTCTGTCTTCCTTGCTTCTAGTCCTCTCTACCAAGCCCTGATTCTCTAATCTATCAATAATTCCTGATACAGTGCTATTACTCAATTGAAGCTTTTCGCTTAACTCACTGATTTTCATTTTATTAAAATGCAGTAATATACCTATTAGCATACCTTGTGGTCCAGTCATATTTATATCTTTAAATTCCTGGTCCATAGAACGCTTTATTGATTGCATTATTCTTTTCATCGATTTAATCAAGGTTATACTGCTATCGACTTCCTCCACAGATTTTTCTCTCCCTCCTAAATATTTTCAATGTAAACATTTCGCTAGTAAATATTTATTGTATAAATATTTCGTGTGCAAAATATATTCTACTATTTTATTAAGGAGTTTAAAACCCCTATTTTAGACAATTTCAGCTAAACACACCTCATGTAATCATTTTTATTTCTTGTTATCTTATAATTCCTTTTGATTTGATAAAAATTAAAGCCTTGCATGTTTATTATCTGCAAGACTTTAGTTTATAATTACTTTTTTATATTTTCTAATATATTTTTTATCTTATCTACATATACTTTATCTAAATTTTCAGCACAATCATTAAGATTAGCCGTGCTTGATACTTTATCTATATTCATACCTACGAGCCTTTTATCCAGCCTTTCTAATGTAAATCTATAATCTTCATCACTGTTAGAACCTGCAAAGTCGCCTAAATCTATCTTATTCCCATCCTTAAGCTCAATAACATAATAAAAATCACCTTTTGAATGTGAAGAAATAAAGCTAGACTTTCTTCCGTAGATTCCAGTATCTATTTTAACAATATCATTATAGGAATAGGTCTTTCCTTGTGGAGCTAAAAATCGGTAATCTATTATTTTATCCTGGGTTATTACTGATATATCAAAAATAGAAGCATATAGAATCACTAGGTTAATAATTATAAAAGAGCCCAAAATTTTCTTATGCTTCATTAAAATCTCCAATCTTGCATTCATTTGATTTCTGAAGCTTTTATTAAATATACAAAAAGATAAAGCTATAAAATATATCTCATAAATAAATATTAAATTTCTATTAGGATCTTTATAAACACTCATAATATATTCTTTTGGTTCCAACATTAATTGCTGAATAAGAGATATCAGCAAAGCAAAAATTAAAAATCCTAAAATAGCAGTAACTATTGAAATAATAAATAAAATTATAGTTTTTAATACTTTCATACATTTTCTCCAATATTCTATATAATTACTGCTAAATAGCATCAAAAAAGCTTATTTGGTCGCTTTCAGGAAGTCCCTTTAAGCATCCAAAGCTTCTTAACAAATCTATAGCCGCGTTTCCTATCTTTGCACTCTTTCTAACATCATCAATGGAAAGGAAGGTTTTTTCCTGTGCAGCCTTGTATATACCTTCAGCTGCTACATTTCCCATGCCGGCTATACTGTTTAAAGGAGGTCTTAAGCCGTCCTCTTCCACTATAAATCTAGTAGCATGGGACTTATACAAATCAATAGGTAAAAACTTAAAGCCTCTCTCATACATCTCCAAAACTATTTCTAAGTCATCATACATATCCTTATCCTTGGGAGCTGCCTGATTTCCCATCATTTCTATTTCTTTCATTTTCATTTTGACCTTTTCTTTTCCGAAGATCATAAATTCACTGTCAAAGGCCTTTGCTCTTATGGAAAAGTAAGCTGCATAATAAGCTTTAGGGATATGAACCTTAAACCAGGCTATTCTAAAGGCCATCATAACATAAGCAGCCGCATGGGCTTTTGGGAACATGTATTTTATCTTTTTGCAAGAGTCTATGTACCATTCAGGAACTCCGTTCTCTCTCATAAGCGCCTCATACTCTGGCCACTTACCATCTTTCAGAGCCTTACCTTTACGAACTGTTTCCATTATCTTAAAGGATGTATTAGGCGGCAGTCCCTTCTTGATAAGATAAATCATTATATCATCTCTTGTACATACTGCTTCACTAAGTGTAACTATACCAGCATCAATCAAGTCCTTAGCATTTCCAAGCCACACATCAGTACCATGGGAAAGTCCTGAAAGACATATTAAATCTGAAAAAGTCTTAGGCATTGTATCTAGAAGCATGCCTCTTACGAACTTAGTTCCAAACTCAGGGATTCCAAAGGTTCCTACCTTTGAATTTATCTGCTCAGGGGTTACTCCAAGAGCCTCTGTGGAAGAGAATAGAGACATTGTCTCCTTATCATCCATTGGTATACTTTGAGGATCTATACCAGTTATATCCTGAAGCATTCTTATAACCGTTGGATCGTCGTGCCCAAGTATATCAAGCTTTAATAGATTTTGGTCTATGGAGTGGTAGTCAAAATGCGTAGTTATGATATCTGAGGTAGGATCATCTGCTGGATGCTGTACTGGACAAAATTCAAAAATCTCCCTTCCCTTTGGCACAACTATAATTCCTCCTGGATGTTGCCCTGTAGTTCTTTTGATTCCTGTACATCCCTTGGAAATTCTCATTATTTCTGCCTTGTTCACAGTTATATCTTTTTCCTCAAAATACTTTTTTACATAGCCAAAAGCTGTTTTTTCTGCTATAGTTCCTATGGTTCCAGCTTTGAAGGTAGTGCCCTTTCCAAAGATAACCTCGGTATATCTATGAGCCTTTGCCTGATATTCTCCAGAGAAATTTAAGTCTATATCCGGCTCCTTATCTCCATTGAAACCCAAGAAGGTTTCAAAAGGTATATCTATGCCATCTTTTGTTAACTTCTCTCCACATTTTGGACAAGTTTTATCTGGCAAGTCAAAACCGTTTTTAACTCCATAGTCAGTAAAGTCTGAGTACTTGCACTTATGGCATCTATAGTGAGGAGGAAGTGAATTTACCTCCGTTATACCCGTCATATTAGCCACGAAGGAGGAACCTACAGATCCTCTGGAACCAACCAGATATCCATCTTCATTAGATTTCCAAACCAGCTTCTGAGCTATGATATACATTACTGAGAAACCGTTTTTTATAATGGAATCCAACTCCTTATCAAGCCTTTGCTGAACTATCTCAGGAAGAGGATCACCATAGAGCTCATGGGCCTTTTCATAAGCAATATCCTTAATGGTCTGTTCGCAGCCATCTATGTGAGGAGGGCATTTCTCTGGTGAAATGGGACTAATTCTCTGGCACATATCCGATATAAGATTAGTATTTGTAACTACTACCTCATAAGCTTTTTCTTCTCCCAAATAGGAGAATTCTTTAAGCATCTCTTCAGTGGTTTTCAAATATAGCGGTGCCTGATTATCCGCGTCTTTAAAGCCCTGTCCCGCCTCAAGTATACGCCTGTAGATTTCATCCTCGGGATCCATAAAGTGGACATCTCCTGTGGCTACTATAGGTTTATTTAATTTTTCTCCTAAGGCAACAATCTTTCTATTTATCTCCTTCAGGTATTCCTTATCAGGTACCTGTTCTGTCCTTACTAAGTAATCATTATTCCCCAAAGGCTGTATTTCTAGATAATCATATTCCTCTGCAATAGCTTCGATTTCATCATCAGATTTTCCTAAAAGTATGGACTGATAAAGCTCTCCTTCGCTGCAGGCACTTCCTAGGATTAAGCCCTCAGAATATTTCTTGAATACGCTTTTAAGTATACGAGGCTTTTTATAAAAATAGTCTAAATGAGAGTAAGATACAAGCTTATATAGATTCTTTAATCCTACATAATCCTTTGCCAGTATTATGGCATGATAAGTCTTAAGCTTCTTATACTCTTCCTTCTTAGCTTCCTCATCGGAGCCATAGGTATCTATCTCCTCCAAAGTCTCTGCGCCTCTATCCTTTAACATCTGAAGCATTACATTAAATACCTTAACAGTAGTGTCTACATCATCTAAAGCTCTGTGAGCTACCTCCACCTTTATACCAAGATTTTTAGCTATTCTCCCTAATTTATAAGTTTTATAGTCAGGAAAGACTTCCTTTGCTAAAGATAAGGTATCCACATATGTAAAATCAAAATCATAGCCTAATACTTTTGCATTATGTTTTAAAAATCCAACATCAAATTCTGCATTATGTGCAACTAAAACGCTGTCCTTAATGAACTCTAGGAGTTTAGGGAATACCTGGTCTATGGTTTCTGCATCCTTTACCATATCATCCGTTATGTTAGTAACCTCTACAACTCTTAAAGGAATTGGCTTTTCAGGATTTACAAAACAGCTGAATTCCTCTATTACTTTTCCATCCTTAACCTTCATAGCTCCTATTTCTGTAATTTTCTCAGTTACGGCAGAAAAGCCTGTAGTTTCTAAGTCTAGCACGCAGTAGGTAGTATCTATGCTCTGACCCTTAGCGTTAGTCACAGATGGCTTTTTATCTGGAGCAAGATAGGCCTCCACTCCATAGATTATTTTCATATCCTGATTATCTCTTCCTAAAAGCTTATGGGCTTCCGGGAAGGACTGCACTACTCCGTGATCTGTCAGGGCTATGGACTTCATACCCCAGCTCATTGCTCTCTTTATCAAATCTGTAGCACTGCTCATAGCATCCATCTGACTCATTTGTGTATGCATATGAAGCTCCACTCTCTTCAGGTCTGCCTTATCCTGCCTTTTAGTTTTCTTTATGCCTTCTGTTTCTACTATGGTATTGGCTATAAGCTCAACCTCCTGAGAAAACTTACTGTAGCCTGCATTTCCCGAAAGTTTAACTCCATTAGCTTTTTTAAGTCTTGATAATACTTCCTCTCCTTCGCCAGGTTTGCAGAAAGTCTTACAGGTCATTGAGCTTGAACCGTCATATAAATCAAAGGATATTAGAGTTTTACCGCTCTTTAATTCCTTCGCCTCCATATTTGATATCTCACCTTCCAAGGCAATCCTACCTTCATCTGGCGTAATTTCAATTATCTTTATCACAGGCTCCTTGATATTAGCATTTCTGCCCGCTATAAGGAATGGATTAGAAATCTTCCTACCCTCTGTTTCCTGTGTCATGGGACTCTTTTCAGCAGCTATGCTTGGTGCCTTAGGAGCATAGTTCTGTTTAGGTGCACTAACCTCTTGTTTGATAAACTGCATTTCGCTGGCACGCTGACTTTCTTCAAATTTCAGTAATTCCTCAGCGCTTACATCATCAATAAAATTTATTTTATATTCTGAGCCATAAAGATTTTTTATAGCCTTATGTATTTTTTTATCATACTTCATAGCCTTTAAAAAGCCTGTTGCGGCAATCTTAAAATTAAAGTTTATAGTATTGCCGGATACCTGATATTCACAATTATTCGCCAAAACTGATTTCAGCGCAGGATACTTATCTGCCACTAGGAAGGTTATATTCTCAAGCTCATCTTCAATAGGCTTTTTATCTGTACCTTCAGCATACCTTACTGCAATCACTGAATCCTGCAAGGAAAATCTCTTCCTTATGAACTTATTAAGGTATTCAAATTCTTTTATATCGATGTATTTATCAGAGCTTATCTGCATCTCAAGAGTTTTATCTTTTTTGCTTAGCACCACCCCTTCTACCATGGCAGTGCTTATATTTCCCTCTGATTTATAATCACCAAAAACTTCATTTATTCTCTTCATGGTATTTTTACCCTTCTCCCAAAAGTTTTCGCATGTTACTATTATATAAGATGGACTTACCTTTTGTCATATAGAAAAAAGAGGTATAAAAGCACTTCTTTTTTAGAAAGCACCCCTATAGCTCTTTAAATTTATTTCGCAATTAAAAATTCATTTATATTATTAAATTTAATCTTGTTATAAAGTCTTGAATATAGTCTTTGAATTTTTCTCTATAATTTTTATCAATCATAGTTATAGAAATCTTACTATCATCTATAATCAAGTTTGCTCCCTTAATCTCAATAGATTTGATATCATTCAGATACACTTTTACTGACTTTTCCCATATATTATGCACATAAATACAATTATCAGTTAATAAGAACCCATCTTTGCCATTTGAATTTACTGTATTGTCATAAACTAAGATTGGCTTTTCTTCTTCAGAAATATGTGCATAAATATCAATTGCTACTTGTATTTTTTTGTTAGCAAGAGAGTTTTCATTATATACATATAAATAATTTTTAATTTTAGTTTCCTTCATATTGGCCACAACGTTATGTATATAATTAAGCACTCCTTCTGCTGAATTATCCTCAAAAAATTCTTCTACACTTTGCTGAGTTTTTGCTCTGCTTAAATTTTTCTGCTCTTCTAAAGAATATGCCACCATATTATAATTACGAGAATACTTGCCCAGAAACAAAACAACCTCTAGAAAGTCCCGTACATCTTCTCTAGTTTTATTATTTGTAGTTATTATTGAAAGTTTTTTATCATTTATAAATACATAATCTTTAACTAATTTAACCGTCTCTAAATTCTTAATGCTTATACTCCAAGCTGTTTGGAGGGAATTATGAACATATATTTTTTTATCTGTAATTATAAATCCAGTTTTACCACTTCCGAAGGTAGTTGAATCATAAAAAGCTATTACATTTTCATCTCTAATACTAGCATAAGTTTTCATTGCGATTGATAGCTTGTCTTTTGTTTTGGGGTTGGTATAAGGATCTATTAAATGTATGTTTTTCTTAATATATATATCTTGTATGGAATTATAAGCTTTGATTATAATTTCATATAAATTATCTGGCATGTTAGCTCTAATAGCTGCATATATAGGATTTTTCATTAAGCTTTTATCTAAATCCTTTACTGGTATGTCAAACATTAAATCTAATTCTTCATCTTCTAAAGGCATAGCCGCTTGAGATTCATCTACGATATCTTTTTCTACTATATCTTTGTCAGTATCTATAGGTTCTTTTTCATTTTCATTAATAGCAACATCCTCCACCTTTGTTCCGCAATTCATGCAAAACTTTGCATTATCCGGAAGCTTAGTTCCACAATTAATACACCACATTTCCATCCACCCTTGTTCATATAGTATAATATATATTATATATTAACATTTGTGTAGATTTCTAGCTTTCATTATTAAAAACTTTATACCATGGTTGAACTATTACCTAATTTGATTGTTCTTCAATTTCTTTTAACTCATTTGAAAGTTCTTTATGAAGCAGCAGCAGCTGCTCAATTTCCTCATCAGAAAGCTTTTCCAGCGCCTTAAGCATGGCAATATACGATTTAGGGGTCTCCGCAGATTTTTTAGAAATTTCTTTGCCAGCACTAGTAATTATTAAATTAATTTCTCTCCTATCAGCCTCTGATACTTTTCTCTCGATAAGTCCCAGCTTAACAAGTTCCTCCACCACAACACTAGCAGCGCTTTTAGGAACGATAAGTTTTTCTGTTATACCCTTAAGCGTTATTAACGGAGAGGAATAAATTGTATTTAAAATACCTAATTGCTGTAATGTTAACCCTAGACTTTCTGCATTCTGCTGAGTAAATTTAGCTAAAGTTTTGCTTATGCTCATAAAGGATTGAACAACCTCAGCTGCTTGTTTTGCTTTTGGCTCATTATAGTCCATAAAGGGACCTCCTTTAATTTAGTTCATTTATAAACAGTTTTATTACGAACTATATTAAGCCACTGATAATTAACTGTCAATATAGTATTGATAAAAGCTTAAATTATATTTTTAGCTTTAAAATTCATCCATAGCTTAATTCCCATTAAGGCTGCTAATACCTCTGAAGCTGTTAATGACCATATGAGTCCTTGAAAAATACCTATAAATAATCCAGAGATACTGGTAAATAGCGAAGAAAACAGCATTGCCATAAATATGAAAACCCCAATATTAATAACCTTCACATCTCTTGTAAACATATGAAAAACTTGAACCCTGAAAATCATCAATATAGAGGAAACTAATATCACCAAAATTGCAATATAAAAAGCCGTATGCCTGATTATGTCTAACATTCTCTTTGAATTTTTAGCTGCGTAGGAATAAGCTATAAGCGGCACTACTCCTAAAAATAAGTAAAAAACAGCCTTTCTGAATAAGCCTATTCAGTCTTGGCTATCTTAGGAAGGTTCCATTTATAGTAAGCCGCTAATATTCTTATGATTATAACTAATGCCATTCCCAGTATCATAGAAAAAGTTTTTCCTGCAGTGTGCCATGTAAAAGCACAAATTATTCCTCCAACAATGCAAGCTGAGGCATACACATGCTTTACAAAGACATAAGGGGTGTTCCCAGCCATCATGTCCCTTAGTATGCCTCCGCCAACTCCAGTAACGACTCCTACGAATACCGATATGAAAATGCCGCAATTATTTATTGTACTAAAAGCAACATCCATACCAACTACAGTAAAAATTCCTAGTCCAATAGTATCAAATATGAATAATATTCTTTCATAAAATATGCTTTCTTCCTTAGAGGCTCTTTCCCTGCCATAATATATAACAGCAAAAGTGATTATTGAACTAAATATTGATATAAGAGCATAAGAAGGATCTAAAAAAGTTTTTGGCGGCCTTACTCCTAAGATCAAATCTCTTATAACTCCTCCACCTATAGCTGTTGTCATCCCAAGGATTATTACCCCAAGGATGTCCATATTTTTCTTTATCCCTGTCATGGCACCAGATACTGCAAAAGCAATAGTGCCAATTATCTCTAATGCAAAAACAAATAAACTCATGTCAGACTCCTTAAATGATTTATACTATTTGATTAACACTTTGTCCATTAATTTGAAATTCTAATAAGCTTTTAACACCGCAGCGAACCATGCTCTTTACTGCCTCATCCGTATAAAAAGCCATATGCTGAGTAAGTATTA
This sequence comes from Clostridium sp. 19966, assembly GCF_032335695.1. Lineage (NCBI taxonomy): Bacteria > Bacillati > Bacillota > Clostridia > Eubacteriales > Clostridiaceae > Clostridium > Clostridium sp. 19966. The sequence goes on along the minus strand of NZ_JACTOJ010000013.1, from coordinate 31,916 downwards.
CATTGGGGAACTGTCTTAAATACGCCATTTCTCGATTCTTAATTATATGAGTTCTTCTATCCTGATGATAAATTCCCTCTTCATTTTCAAATACATCCAGCCCCAGTGCTCCTATTTTCTCCTCTTCTATTCCTTCTATAATATCTTGGATATTCATAAGCTCACCACGAGCACAGTTAATCAAAACTACTCCTCTTTTCATTTTTTCTATAGCTGCTTTATTTATGATTCTATAGGTGCTATCTAATAATGGTGTATGAAGAGTGATAACATCGCATTCTTTATAAAGCGTTTCCAAATCTACATAGGTTGCAAGCTTTTTAACCTCTTCATTTTGATAGAGGTCATAAGCAAGAATTTTGCAGCCAAAGCCCGTTAAATTCTGAATTACAGTCTTTCCGATTTTCCCTGTTCCCATAACCCCTATGGTTAAATGTCTCATCTCTCTTCCCTGAAGGCCTTCCAAGGAATAATCATTTACCTGACCTCTCCAAAGCGCAGGCTTATAATTACGCAAAGTCATGAGAATCAGCATGATAGTATAATCCGCTACACCATTGGGAGCGTAACTTGCGTTGCTAACTCTAAGTCCTAGCTCCTTGGCTGCTTCAATATCTATATGATTAAACCCAATAGATCGGGTAGATATATATTTTATTCCCATAGCTTTTAGCTGCTGAAGCATATCTCTATCTAAAATGCTGTGTCCTAAGGTTGTAACGCCATCACATCCATTAGCAAAAGATATGGTCACTGAATTTAAGGCTTCCTTAGTTGTTACAATCTCTACCTTTAATTCGTCTGCTGCCTTATAAAACTCTTTTATCTCGTCTTCTCTCATTTCATACACTGCTATTTTCATAATATTACACTCATCCTCTTCAAATGAATTTTGTGCTGCCATCAATCACTAATATAATAAATATTAAAATATTCTCAGCAGTATTTCAATGATTTTATCAAATGAAGGAACTATGTTTTAAAAATTTTATAACCTCTTTTTCTATAGCTTTAAACTCAAGCTTAGCTATTTCCTGAATACTATAAGTTTCATTTAGCTTTTTAATTAATTCCGCTCCTAAAAAGTACCCTGCATCGCTTATTCCTATAACCTTAAACCAATCTCCAAAAAAGTTTTTTGTACCTTCTTTTTCATCACTCAAAGCTTTTAGATACAAGTTCTTAAGCTTATATTGATTCTCATTGCATATTTTTATCCATTCTTCTCCTCTGGAATCTATACTGTCTCCAGTGAGCTTTTGTTGATAATACTGAGCGAAACCTTCTTCATAAATCCTCCATATGCCCTTGTTATAGTTATTTGCTTCCACTGCTGTTAGTTCATCTTCTCCTCTTATTTCAAAATGTATAACATGGCAAAGTTCATGGGCAATCAAAGGTTTTATTTTTTCTTCAGTATGCCATCCTAATTCAGCAATCTTATCTATACCCAATAATATAGCTCTATTTCCATTATAGGTATCCACCCAACCAGCGCTGTTACATAACCCGCAATATAAAACTATGTAAAGGCTTGGCTCAATTTCAAACACCTGATGAACCTTATGATTTATGTCCTTGAGACTCCTATTTATATTATTGTAGGCCTCTAGCATTTTATTAAAATCAGCTTTAATCCTGTTAAATACCATATTAACAGCTATATCTCTCCAGGAATAACCACAGTTTTCATAATCATTTTTGCACTTTGCTTCAAGTTCTTGATACTTAATCATATATTTCTTTTCCCACAAGTCAATTTTCTCATCTATAGGGGCATCTAGCTTATCTCTAAAACAATCTCTATAATCTAAAAACGTATCAATAATTTCTATCATTTTTTCCACCTCTTTATAAAAAATTATAACATATATGTTAGAATCTACTCAAAAAAAACAAAACATAGATTTAATTTTTGGCATGTATAGCTAAAACTCAGCATAAAATATATTACTACTTTATATGAGGTAAAATGCAATGATAGAAATTTTTTTATCTTATAGCAGAACGGATAAAAATACAGTAGATGCCACTATTGATAAACTGAATTTATCAGCCTCCAAATATAAACTTTGGTATTATAATCCCATTTCTAAAATGTCCATGGAAGAAATACTTGAAAAATTGTCAGCTACAGATTTATTCATTCTGATAGCTTCTGATAACTCTTTAAACAGCCCCTATGTGCAAAAAGAACTAGACAAAGCTATCAACCTCACTCAGGAAGGCATAATAAAAGGTATTTATCCTATTTTAATTGATAATAAGATTAATGTAGAAGTTGATAATAGAATTCCTGGTTGCATAAAAAGCCACTTTTGCAGGGCAGCTTCGCCAGCAAAAGCAGCTAAAATAATTGAAGAAATAACAAATAAATATTGATATATGGAGGTATTAGGATGAAGGACAGTAACAAATATACTGCAGAAGAATATTTGGAAGAGACTTATAATTATTATGATACAAAGGCTGTTTCAAACAAGAGATGGTATACTACCCTGGTTATAATTGATACGGTTATATCAGCCTTCATACCTTTCGCTACTTTATTCATGGATAGCTTTTCCTCTATTAAATATATAATTGCATTTATGGGTTCTATCGCCACCATTTTATCTACTTTAAAGGCTACCTTTGCATTTCAAAAAAACTGGGTAGGCTTTCGAACTACCTCAGAAATATTAAAATTTCATAGATACCTTTATAAGACCAAATCTTCTCCCTATGATGAAGATAACCGTGACCACATCCTCATATCCAATATTCATTCAATTATTGAGACAGAAAATAAAAATTGGAGATCCCTTTTACTTAATAATCCAAAAGTATCTAAGAGTTCATGATAATAAAAATATCATTGATTTGCTAAAGTATAAGTTCTTAAGAAGATTTCCTTTTTGCAAGGATACCTTTCTCCATCAACTCCGGTTATTATATAATCCCCATCATTAATATAATGTTTTCCTTCAAGGGTTACGATAAACGGAATCTTATTTGGGCTAATTGGACTTACATAGGTATCCGTATTCAATCCAGCTTTTATTGCAGATTCAATTTCATCGAAACCATCCTCTAAGCCGAATTTATACTCTTCGGCTTCAATTGCTATTGCTTTCTTAATATATTTTGACATAACAACAGTCACCTCAGATATATTATTGCACATTTATAGGCTTTTTAAACAAATTAAGCATTATCCCCTGGTACATAATATGCAATATAGTCCAGCAATGTTATTTTTCCACATGAATTATGCCCTGCTCTATAGCTACTGCAACAGCTCTTGACCTTGAATCCACATTAAGCTTTCCATAAATGCTGGTTAAATGTGCCTTCACTGTCCTCTCGGAAACTCCCATGTCAAAGGCTATTTCCTTGCTGGTGCAGCCTCTTGCAATAGCTTGAAGAACAAATAATTCTCTTTCCGTGATTCCAAAATCTATGGAATTATTATCAGAACTATCTTGGGGCTTATTCTCGTTTTTTATCCCAAAAAGAGTATTGGTGATGGCAGGCTGAAGCAGCACTTCTCCTCTTATGGCAGATTCTACTGTCCTAATCAGCTCCTCACGGGTAGTATCTTTAAGCAAATATCCTTTAGCCCCTAAGAAAAGTGCTTCTCTGATTAAGCTGTCTTCATTAAAGGTAGTTAAAATAATTATAGGTACTGCAGAGCCTCTTTCCTTTAAGGCTTTTATCACTTCTAAGCCATTCATTTTAGGCATTTTTAAATCAAGCAGTATCACATCTGGTTTTAATTGGCCCAAAAGAAGTAAAGCTTTTTCCCCGCTTTCCGCCTCATCTATTACTTCAAAACTTTCCTCAGTTTCGAAAATTAATTTTAATCCTTCTCTAACCACTAAATGGTCATCTACGATAAACACCTTTTTCTTATTCATCTTTATCATATATTCCTTTCTCAATTGGTATGCTGATATTTATATTGGTACCAGCCTTTTTTATGCTGCTTATGTTAATTTTTCCGTGAATTGCCTTAACCCGTTCAGTTATGCCAACTATGCCATAATGACCTAGCAGCTTATCTAAAAGCTTTACATCAAAGCCTATGCCGTCATCTACAATATTTATATTGATTTGATTGTTTTCTTCTGAAATCTTAAGCTTTGCATGTGTTGCCTTCGAATGTTTTGCTATATTAGTTAAACCCTCTCTAATGATATATAGCATATGCTTACCCGTATTTAAAGAAAGCTTTGCCTGAATGTTTATGCTTGAATCCAGAGAAATATCTGACAAAGCCTTAAATTGCATTACTTCCTTTTCCACTGCCCTTTGAAAATTGATTTCTGAGCTTGCCTTAAATCTCAAATCCTCTATAACAAGTCTAGAGTCCGCCAAGGTTTTTCTTGCATGCTCCATGGACTTTTTTGCAATCTCCTGAGCCCTTTTTACGTTATTATTGTTCAAATTTGCATTTATAGCATCCAGCTGCATTATTATTCCCGCTATGCCTTGTGATAAAGTATCGTGAAGATCCCTTGCAACTCTCTGTCTTTCATTAATTAAAGTAAGCTCTTCCACCTTTTCATAGGCCAGCTCTAATTCCTTCAGAAGCTTTTTACTTTGCAAATGCAGCTTTACCTGTTTAATGAAAAAACCCGCATAGGCACGCACTGCAATAGTTATTATTACAAGTATGGGCAGCTTAGCAATCAGCTCTCGAGTACCATCAAACCATATAATTGTACCGCAGAATATAATATAAAATGAAACTGAGGTGATTATTACCTTCATAGCATCATAGTAGACTATCATGCTTTGAAAAACCATAAGAGGAATTAGTCCAATAAATATAGCCTCATAGCCCTTAGGCATTATAACAGCACAATCAAAAATAATTATTCCCTGTAGCGTAAAATAGAGCCAATATTTATTTTTAAACCATCTATTAGAAAAAATATATAGCAAGGTATGAAGAAGCATAAATATAGTAAAAAGTATATAAGAATGTACTCCTAAACCATAGACTTTTTGGACAAATATTGTGGCTACATAAATTAAAACAATGCCTAAAAGCATAGGCTTTTTTGTCATATTTACTTCTTCATTTTCTATAGAAAAAATCTCTTTAAACCTATTTTTCAAAGCTGTCACCTGCCTTTCTATGAATTATGACACATACTAATATAATACTTAAAAAGCTATAACATTTAAAGTTTTTCCATGTTATAGCTTTTTATTTCTTAATACATTTTTGATTATGCTATGTTTTCTTCCTTAGCTAAAGCTTCTCCTTCTATATCAAACTTAGGCAGAAGTCTATCCAGCCATTTTGGCATATACCAGGCACTCTTTCCAAACAGTGTCATAACTGCTGGTACAAAGGTCATCCTAACAACAAAGGCATCAAATAAAACACCGAAGGCCATAGGAATTCCCATAGATTTAATATTCACGTCTACCTGAGAGGCAAAGCTTGCAAAAACCACCGTCATTATTAATCCAGCTGCAGCTACCACAACTCCACTGCTCTTAATACCAGAAGTAACCGCCTCTCTTGCATTACCTGTTCTGCTGAAATGCTCCCTCATACGGCTTACTAAAAACACTTCGTAATCCATAGCCAATCCAAATAAAATTCCTATAACTATGATAGGTATGAAGCATAATATTGGTCCCGGCTTTGCTATTCCTAATAAATCGCTGAAATTACCTTTTTGCAGGGTTAAAACATCAAAGCCTATAGTTGCTACTAAAGTCATCAAGAAGCCTAAAACCGCTTTAATTGGTACTAGTATAGATCTGAAAACTAATACCATTAGAACAAAAGCAAGTCCTAATACAACAATAGCAAAGGTAGGAATTGCATCTGACAGCTTGCTGGCAGTATCTATGTTAACAGCAGTTCTTCCTGTTACCATCAGCTTAACCTTGTAATTTTTTTCTGTATCCTTACTTTTTTCACGGATAGCATTAACCAGATCCTTAGTTTCTTTATCATTAGGGCCTGTGGTTGGAGTCAGAGAAAGCATTGCTATTTTTCCATCCTTGCTTGGAATCACTGGTGAAAGGTTAGCTATTCCAGGTAAGCTCTTAATCTCATTTGCTGTGGCCTGAAGATTCTGCATAGCGTTATCCCCAGAGCCTGATACCTGCTCCACTATTACTAGAGATCCATTAACTCCTGCTCCAAAGCCTTCAGATAATAAATCATAGCCTGTTCTTTCCACAGAGTTCTTAGGCAGCATGCCATTATCAGGAAGCCCTAGCTCCATATCCGGTGCAGAATAACCAAGCAAAACTGTGAGCAATATAACACTAATAATCATAATTATTGGATGCTTAATTACCAGCCTTCCCCAGAAGTTTGAATTTGAAACTTTGAGATTATTTTTTTCCTTAACTTCATTTTTATTTTTCTTCCTGGGCTGTATATGACGCCCTGCAAGTCTTATAACTGCTGGCACCGCAGTAAGGGAAACCATAACTACTATGAGCACCATAAAGGCTGCAACCTTTCCCATGACTCCTAAGAAGGGAACCCCCACTAAGGATAGTCCGCATAAAGCTATGATAACTGTTACTCCTGCAAACAAAACTGCGCTGCCTGCTGTTCCCATAGCTATGGCTGCTGCTTCCTTCATGTCATAGCCTTCAGAAAGATTTTGACGATATCTAGAGATTATAAACAAAGCATAATCAATACCTACCGCAAGACCTACCATGGAAGCTAGAGATAATGAGAAAGAAGACATATCTACCACATTGGTTCCTGCCATGATTGCCATTAAGCCTGCCATAAGTCCGATAAGAGCTGTTATTATAGGAAGTCCTGCTGCTAAAAAGGAGCCAAGAGTAAAAACAAGAATAACAAAGGCGGTAATAATACTTACAAGCTCAGAGTTTCCGCCAATTTCGGTTTGTGAGAAGCTGACACTTCCGCCCACACCTGTTTCAAGACCTGCAGCATTAGCTATTTTAAGCCCTTCCAATACTTTATCTTTAGATTCCTTAGTAACCTTATCCGATTCCTCCTTATAGGTTATATCAGCATAGGCAATTTTATTGTTCTTGCTAATGGTCTTAGAAGTATATGGACTGGTTACAGCCTTAACCTCTGAATCTTCCTTTTGAATTTTTTCAAGAGTATTATTTATTGCAGTCTTTACTGAATCGTCCTCTACGGTTTTGCCGTCCTGAACTTTAAAAATAACTCTTACGCTGCCATAATCTTTAGTTTGTCCAAAGGCATCTTTTAATAAGTTCCCAGCATTTTCAGATTCTGTGCCAGGAATAGTCATATCCCCTTTAAAATTAATACCATAATTCAAAGTTAACCCTACTGCAACTGCTATGATCATCATCCAAAATAAAATAATTCTTTTAGGTCTCTTATAGCACCAAGCCCCAAGTTTATATAGTAATCTTGCCATTAGTTTTCCTCCTTAATGATAAATAAAATGTTTAATCTTCCGCAGCCGGCTATATATTTATCATATATGGAAGAGCTATTAGCTAACAATTGTACCTTGGGGAAAAAGTCTCTGTACCTTTAGGCAGTAGAAAATTGCTGCATAACAATTTATCATTTTATTATGCAGCAATTTATTAAGCTTAAAATTTATGCATTCTTTTCCTCTAGATCAGTATCCTCTTTGCTTTCCTTGCTTGCTTGTGTAAGCCTCTTTATAACAGCAGGAAGAGCAATCATAGCTGGAAGAAATACAGGCAGCAGTATAAAGCAAAGTACTATAAGTCCTGTAATTACCGCTACAGCTAGCTCTGCTAGAAGCACCAAGCCTGAAGGCATAAGGGTTGCAAAGGTACCTCCAAGGATTATAACTGCAGACATTACCACACCGCCTATATGCTTTGAAGCCAAAACTATTGCTTCCTTACGTGACATATTAGGGTATTCCTTAAAGCGCATCATTAGGAATATGCTATAATCCACTCCCAGGGCTACTATTATTATGAAGGAGAAGAAGGGCACAAAGGAGGATATACCTTCTAGACCTTTAAGATTTAGGAATATAAAGTTTAACACAAACATAGCTGCATAGTATGCTCCCATAAGTGCTGCAGTTATTACCACAGGCTCCCATAAAGATCTTATAACTAGAAGTAGTACCAAAAGCACTCCTATGATTACTACAATGGTGGTTTTATTTAAATCTCTGCTAAGTACATTGTTCATATCGTTTGTAGTGGCACTTGGTCCTGATACCCCAAATTTAGCGTTTGAAAGCGCTGTGCCTTTTAGTCCGCTTGCAACAGTTTGGTTTATTTTATCCACGGTAGCCAAAGCCTTTTCTGAATATGGATCATTATCTAAAATGACCGTAAGCTTTGTAATTTTTCTGTCTGGAGACATAAAGTTATCAAATACCTTCTTGTAATCTGCACTTGTTAAAGCTTCCTTTGGCATAAAGAAGGTTTTATTTGTATTAAGCTGCATAAGAAAACCATTAGTTTGACCAAGTCCATCAGATATCTGCTTTAAGCCAGTGTTTACCTCTGATAGCTTTTGACCAAAGGTACTGAAGCCATTTAAGCCATCTACTAGCTGTTGCTGACCGGCTTTCATATCCCCTAGCCCCTTAGTTACACTATTCATATTGGTAACTATGGTTCCTATGCCTGAGGAGGCCTGGCTAAGGCCAGCTTCTAGCTGCTTGAGTCCAGCTGCCATCTGCGCTAAACCTGCACTCATAGCTTTAAGATTTTTATTTGCAGTATCAAAGCCAGAGGTTGTATCATTATAGCCTCGATTTAGCTTTTCTATTCCCTCAGGAGTAATTTGACTTAAAGCAGCTTCTAGTCCTTGCAGGGTTTGCTTTAATGCCTTATAATTATTATCATTTTGTGAGTTTGAATAACTTTCTCCTAAAGCCTTAACCATAGCGTCCATTTGTCCAAGTCCACTTTTTACTCCAAGAAGAGCCTGAGCTGCTCCTTGATAGTTTTTGCCCATTTCTGCATATCCAGCCTGCATTTTGCTGTAATTGTCAGATAAAATTCCTATTCCATTGCTCACGCTCTGAAGATTAGTCTGTATTGAGGCTATGCCACTCTCTATGGACTGCGAATTTGAGGAGTTATCCCCTAAACCAGCCTGTAGCTGCTGAAGTCCGTTAGTTAGGCCACTCATACCTTCCTGAAGCTTTCCAGTACCCTCCAACATTTGATTCACCTTAGAGAAATCTGCTGAGCCAAGCTTATCCTGCGCAAGCTTTAGTCCGTCATAAATTTGATTTACTCCCTCCTGGGTTTTAGAAAGTCCATCGGTTACAGACTTAGTCTGGTTGCTTATATAAAGTCCTTCTATCTGAGAGCCCTGTGGCTGAGTTGGTGATGCTACCTGCTTAACTCCTTGGATATTCTTAATTCTTTCAGTTAGGTTATCTATTATAGAAAGCTCTTCATTATTATCCATTGTCTTGTCAGCCTGTATGGCCACAGTAACTGGCATAGCTTGACCTTTGCCAAAATGCTGTGCTATAAGATTAAACCCCTTTGAGGAAGGCTGTGAATCTCCAAGCTCACCTATGGTATCAAAGTTAAGCTTTTGCTGATGAAAATAAATTGTTGGCGCTATTAGTGCCAATATAATGAGTACAGAAACAATAGGGTGTTTAGTAGCAAAGGTAGAGGTGTTTCCCCAGAACTTATTTGGTTTATGTCCTCCTATACTCTTAGAAGGCCAGAATAGCTTCTTTCCTAAAAGCTTCATCATAAAAGGAGTAAGCGTGAGTATCTCTAAAAGAAGTATTGCTACACCTATTACCACTACCACCCCTGACTGGTAGGTTGGGGATTCTGCAAACATAAGGCTTAAGAAGGCAATAAACACGGTTAATATACTGAAGGAAATAGTCTTCCCCGCTGTTTTATAGGTCTTTACTATAGCATCATCTACGAAATATCCATGAGCTAATTCCTCCTTAAATCTATTAAAGAGAAGAATGTTATAATCTGTTCCTATACCAAAAAGAATGAGTATAAGGAGCATCTGGGTAAGGCTTGTTACAGGAAAATTAGCCTTATCTATAAGCTGAGCTGCGATTCCCATGGAGCACATATAGGAAAAAGCCACGGCTACTAGGGATATAATTGGCGTAATCACCGACCTGAACATTATTACCAGCACCACAAGAATAAATATAACTGTAAGGGCAGCACTTTTCTCTACTCCTGACTCAGCCGCTCTTTGGTAGTCGTCGTTTATGAAGTCCTCTCCGCTGAAATAATGCTCTGCCTTTATATTTGTAAGCTTGCTGTCTAGCTGCTTCTTTATATCGGATACTTCCCTAGATTTTTTATCTAGCTTAAAGCTTACCATAAGGGTTGTACCATCTTTAGAAATTAAGGAAGCCTTTGCCTCAGGCATGCTGAAGGGGTCAATCATGTCATTTATGCCAAGCTCTGCCTTGCTGCCAGCAAGTGCCTTTACTCCATCCCCAATCTGCGTCATTTCTTCCTCTGAAATCTTATTTTTATCATAAAAAACTATGATGTCATTGGAACCCTTTGTGGTCTCCATCTTACTTACTATAGAATCTGCCACTACTGATGGACTGCTGTCACTTAAAACCTTTTGCCCTTTAATCCTTAGTATTGCATTAATGTCTGGCTGAAAAGCCGTAAGCAAAATTGTTGCTACAAGCCACAGCGCAAAGATTGCATATCTTCCTTTTATTATTTTTCTCATGTTTAATTCCTCCTATAAACACTAATTAAGCTACTTTTTTGATAAGCTTTCATTGATTCCAAGTGAATAAATAACTATGAATTTATCAAACACAACTTTTATTTTTTCTGTATCTTCGTATTGCTTAAGTATTATGCACATGCCCTCTACCAGAGTAGAGGCAAGCACATAAGTGATGGAGTCCTCTGCCTCCAAATATTCCTTAGCTATATTTTCTTTAAGCAAGTCATCTATAACCTCTATTAATTCCTCCTTAACATTGCTGTATTTTGATCCTTTGCTTTTGTTTAAAAGTATCTTTAGCTCATTGCCGTACTCCTCAAAAAGTCTAGGAAAAGTATTGTTAATCTTTTGGATATATTCAAGCACCTCAGCTTTTTTCATGTAGGAGCAGCTCTTTAATTCACTCTTGATATTGAGAATATACTCCATAAATTCACCATAAACAGGGGCTACTATGGCATCAAATAAAGCTTCCTTATTAGAAAAATACCTATAAATATTTCCGCTGGTTATGTGCGCTCTCTCTGCAATTTTTCTTATAGAACAATCCATATAACCATTTTCCTTGAACTCAAGCACTGCAGCCTTCAATATTTTGTCCTTCACTTCATCTTTTAAATACTGCATTAGTAATCACCCATTCATTTTTAAAAGTATATTTTGCACATTCACAAATATCTATATATTTATGGTACCTCCTAAGGCTAGCTGCAGCAATTGTACCTTCGGGCAAAAACATGTACTTTTGGGCAAAGGCATGTATTATTGTCTTTTGAGGAAAACAAAAAGAGCTACCAGCCTGGCAGCTCTTTAAATATGTTTGGTAAGCTTTCTTTAAACTTGTGAATTGGAACTTATATTTTCATCCTTAACTCCAAGTCCAAAAACTTCTTTCCTCTTTGATATGAACACTGCCATTAAAATAGGCAATATAAGCCCCAAAAGGACTGTGAAACTAAAACCGCTTGATATGATAGAATAAATAAAATCAATTATTGAAATGGCAAAGTAAGCATATACCCCTGCAGCTTTTTTCATTAAGATTAAAATAAGTGATGCTACTAATATAACTTCCAATAATAAGCTTATAGCAATAGCAGTATCCGATATTGACGGCATAGTGATTCCCATGCTCTTATACTGACTCTCAAGGAAGTCTTTACCTCCTAGCAGTATTAAATCTCCTAGAATCATAAAAAAAGCAACAATAAAATATAGTACGGATATGGTTTTAATTCCTCCGCCTACTCCTTGTGGTTTATTTTCTTCCATTATTCTCTCCCCCATTTATGTTAATATATAACATTATTATAATGTAATAAATGGTATAAATCAAATAATTTTGGAAATATTTAACTAGAACAAACTAAATACTTAATCTTAATGCCAGATATATCATTAAAGCTATAAGACGAACATATAGCACTTTTTTCTATAGGACTTCTTCCTTCAGCAGCTTTTCATAAGGTGTATTTTTCTCAATCATTTCAATAAACTTTGAAAGTGCACTAGTCATTAAAGAATCCTTACGCCTTATGAAATAGGTTCTTGTGATGCTATACTGAGCTGGTGCTGTAAAGGATTTAAGCAGACCCTTTTTCTCATATTCTTCAATAGTGGATTGGGGAACAAAAGAAGCCCCAAGATCAGCCATTACCCCTTCAATAATTGAATTTAAATTATTAAATTCCATATACCTTATATTTAAAACTCCTTTTGTTCTAAGCCAGTTTTCCAGCTGCGTTCTATTAGGGCATCCGGTGCTTGCCATTAAAAACGGTCTGGAATACAAGTCACTAACCTCCTTATACTCAGGGCTAGAAATAAGCACCAGATTTTCTTCAAATACGAGCTCTCTTTCAATATTTTCATTGCTAAAGGATAAGGATTTAACAAAAGCTCCATCCAGTTGAAAATGATTTACCTTGTAAATAAGTTCATCCGAGTCACTTGTAATAAGGGATAAATCAACTTTAGGATAAGCTTTATGGTACTGAGATAATATTTCAGGAAGACGGAGAGCAGATATAGTATGATTGGCTCCAATAGATAAGCTTCCTGAAGGATCACAATAATCATTTATAGCTTTATCCGCTTCATCCAGCAAATAAATAATTTTTTCCGCATAAGCCAGCAGCTTCTCACCTGTAGGAGTTAATACCATGCCTCTCTGCCTATAAAATAATTGAGTATTCAATTCACTTTCCAATTGGCGAATTCTTGCCGTAACATTTGATTGAACATAGCCTAAAGCTTGTGCAGCTTTTGTTATGCTTCCCGTTTGAGCTACAGCTCTGAAAATTCTCAATTCATTACTTTCCATCTCTTCACCTCTATATAAATCACTAAAAATGAATATTCATATCGTTTATAATCATTTTACATGATATATAATCTCTTGTAAACTATACATAGAAAATTAAATTTATAAGAATAAGGAGAATCAGATTATGCATTCAAAATCGCACAAGTGGACTATTCTATTTGTTGTTACCCTAGTTTCATTTATTACAAACTTAGATTCCACTATAGTAATAATAGGTTTACCTAAAATGATGGAAGGATTAAATATCTCTATAACCACTGGGTTATGGATTATTACAGGTTATATTATTGCCAGCACTGTGCTCATATTGCCAGCAGGGAAATGGGCAGATTCAGTAGGCACCAAACGTATTTTTATATCAGGTCTAATTATATTTACTATTGGTACAATGCTCTGTGGAATTGCAGGGTCAGGACTAACTTTAAATATATACAGAATAATACAAGGATCAGGAGCTGCTCTAGCTTTAGCCACAGCTAGTCCAACCATAGTAAAAACCTTTCCTAATGAGCAGCTTGGCCTAGCCTTAGGCATCAATGCCACCTCTTGGGTAATTGGAGCTATAATAGGGCCAGTAGTTGGAGGTGCTTTGCTTGCTCACTTTAACTGGCGTTCAATCTTTTTCGTTACAGTACCTTTTGTAATCATCTGCATAATAGGTGCATTTTGGGTTCTTAAAGAAACTGCAGCTGTAATTCATCAGAAAACTGATTGGCTTGGAATATTAACCTTCAGCTTAGGTCTTATATTAACAATGGTAGTACTTTCAGAGGGTCAATCTTGGGGATGGTTATCTACGGAGACAGTGATATCAAGCATAATTGCAATTATTCTATGGGCAGCATTTGTATTTACAGAATTGCATGAAGAAAATCCATTATTTAATTTCAAATTACTCTCATACAGGAATTATTCCATTGGATTAGTTATTACATTATGTTATTGTATCGCCTATTTTGCATTGCCTTTATTATTAAGTATATACCTGCAAAGTGTTCTCAATCTAAGTCCTAGCACTTCAGCGCTATTAATGATTTCTCTCTCAGTGCCTCAGCTTATACTTGGACCCTTTGCAGGTAAGCTAGTAGATTATACAGGAGCCTTGCACACTCTTGTGGGCGGAATTATATTTCTCATCCTAGGTATAATAATGCTTAGCAATATTGGGGCTGAGCTATCAATTCCAGCTTTAATTACACCATTAGTCATAATGTCAATAGCCAACAGCTTAGCTTGGCCATCATTAGCTAAAACTGTATTATCAGCAGCCCCTAAAGATCAGACAGGTTCCGCTTCTGGCATGCAATACACTATTATGAATGTTGGTAAGGCTCTGAGCCAGACCTTTGTAATATTGACTATAGAAGCCATTATACCTGCAGATGTAGTTTCAAAAGCAATGGTGGGAATAGGACATTTTAATAATGTAAAAGCAAAGGAAGGATTAGTTAGCTCTATAGATTCTAGCTTTAGATTTTTCACTGTTTTCTTTATAGCTGCACTAATTTTAGGCTTTATGCTTCTATATTTCAAAAGAAAAAGCAGCATTGAAAGTGAAAGCGTAAGCTTAGAGTAATTGATCAGGCGGTGGATGATTGTATCATTTATCGTCTTTTTATAAATTTGGGTAGCCAATTATAATAAAACAATCCTTAGAGTTTCTTCTATGGGTTCTGAGAGAAACCATGCAAGGTGAACAAAGCCTTTATCAACATTCTTTTAAAACATAGCTTTATCATTAAATAATACTACTTTATTTCTTCCTTTACTTTTAGCCTGATATAATGCATTATCAGCATCTTCTAACAGTTCATTTATATTGCCAGTCAAATTTGGATATGTGGAAATTCCAATAGAAATCGTAATGCTCACTTCTATATCCTTGGAAACATAGAATTTGCTCGCTTCTACATTTTTTCTTATCTTTTCTGCAATTTCCACGGCACGAGCAGATGTACAATCCAACAAAATCACAGTGAATTCTTCTCCCCCATTACGAGAAACAATATCATAGTATCTACAAGTCTTTCGCAAAATTTCAGCTACTTTCTTTAATGCACTATCACCAGCACCATGACCATAGGTATCATTAACATTTTTAAAAAAATCTATATCTATAAATAATAATGATAAATATTCACCTTTTTCCACAGCACGCTGTGCTATATTATTAAAAATATTGTTAAACTGCCTAGCATTGTTTAATCCAGTCAGAAAATCAACAATAGATTCATTTCTATATCTTCTGTATAATTTTACAGATTCAATTATATATTCTATATAGCTATAGGTAAAAAAAGAAATTATACTCAAAGACATATTAAATATTATAAACGTCTTCACCATAGCTGCTGAACGATCTGTAACAATCAATATGGCGGATAAGCTTAATATAATTGAGTAAATAATGCAATAAACCCACTTTCTCTTCCTTTTCACCTTAAGAAAGCTAATTATTCCAAAGCCAAAACCCCTTAAAAGGATAACTGCTACCGAACTTATGGATGTAAAACAAGCTCCAAAATGGAAAATCCTATACGCTGCTATAATAACAGACGCCAATACTGAAGAAAAAAAGCCTCCATAGATGGCTGCTATCATAATTGAAATGGATCTTAAATCAGCTATTGTAGCATTATCAACTCTAAAGGAATAATTCATAAGCAAAATTCCTAATAGCCCAGCTATTGCTCCCATTGAAACTTTTAATGGCAGGGATAATTTAAGCTTTATATCTTTTTTCTTTATAAAAATATGGGATATACTTAAGAAAGTTATCAAAATACAAGAATTCAAAAACAATTCAGATATCATGTGCACATCCCCCCCAAATCTACAAATAAATACATCAACATACATTCATCGACTTTATTCAACAATTATTATCAGTTTATATTATTCTGATTATTTTATCAATACGTTTAATATCCGTACTTTGATTATAAATAATTGTTTACTAATAGAGAATATCACTATGACTAGGTAAATAGTTTCCCAGAAATTAAAATAGAGCGGTCATGAACCGCTCTATTTTTGTAAAAGCTTTTATATTTTATTAGTCTACACCCCATGGAACGCCAGCAACTAAAATAGTAATTATTGGAGCGCTTGTCAAAACTGTTACTGTCAATAGAAATAATACTGCTGATATTTTTTTATGTTTTTTAAACATTTATCTCACTTCCTTCCTTAATATTTTCAAAATTAACTCTGCAAAAATCGCATAGTTCTAAAACACTTTCTTTGTCATCTAATGAAGTAAAATATTTTAATATGTCCACTAAGAGTAAATTGTCTAAGGTTTTAGTTTCCATAAGCAGCTGCTTAAACTCATCCTTTATATCTATGTCTACCTTGTAATCATTTATATGTATTATTTCATGGAGAATATCTTTTATTACAAGCGAATATTTGAAATCTTTTGATAAACTCAAGGCTTGCTTAAAAAATATACTAGATTTTTCTGAATCTTGCAGCCTTACGTACCATTTGGCTATATCAAAATATATATGTGGAAGCATACTAAAATCTTTTTGGACAAGTGTAAGATTGTCCAATGCTAATCGCAAATACTTATTTGCTGTATCAAACTGCTGAAGTTCTATATAAGTTTCACAAATATTATTATAGTATAGCGCTCTATGTGCATAGTCCTTGCTCTCTGTCATTTCTATCAATTCGTTGTAAATATTTAAAGCTTCCTCATAAAATTTCAGACTGCTTAGACTTGAAGCCCTTAGCAGCAATATTTTCGCATATCCTTTTTCCTTTTTATCAATCATACTGGCCACTTTATCTATAAAGCTTACAGATTTGTCATACTCGTGAAGATAATTATAGTAAAGTCCAATATTGAATAAAAAGCCTACTTTCTTTTCATTATCCATTTCAGGAAATCTGTCTAGGGCATAATTACAAGTATTTATTCCTTCGCTGAGATTACCCATAAAATAATAAGTGTTAGAAAGCTTCTGTAACAGCTGAATTAATGGCTCAGTTTCCATATCTAAATTCATAAGGCACTTAGTATTTTCATAATAGACTGAAGCTTTGTAAAAATCATTCTTGCCATAAAAATAGTCACCAGTTATCTCACAAATAATTATTTTCTTATCAATGAAATTCCATTTAAGCATAAACTCTTCTGCTTTCTTAAAGCTTTCTACATAGCTGGAATCTTTATTTTTAGCAAGTTCGCTAAGCTCCTCTATAAATCCATCAAGTATTTTTCGAGCTTGAGCTTCTTCATCTTCCAATAGATATTCAATATCTACATCTAAAGTAATATTTCTTTCTTTAAGCTTTTCTGTCGCGTGTTTAATGACTATTTCTGCGGTACTTTTGGTCAGTTTAGCTTTGCTGTTTTCAATCTGACTTATAAGATTTCTAGTTATATCCGTTCCTACAATTTCATCTTGATTTAATCCGTATCTTTCTCTAAGCTTTTTAATCTTCTCGCCTACAGGTATAACTCTACATTCCAATCATATCTCACCACCATGTAATAAAAATATATATTATTATACCATAGTAAAGGATTTTTTTCACATTTTTTATTTTTTTTATCATATTATAAAGTTTGATACATGCAGCAAATAAAAGATCATAAATCTAAGTACTTTTATCACATTAATTGATAGGATTTTATTAAAATTGCTTTAAACATATCAAATTCCTTTATAAATATGGTTGTTATATAATATTAAACTTTCATAAAAACTATTCATATAGATTTTTAAAATAAGGGCTCCTCAATCTTATATATTAAGATTAAGGAGCTTCTTATTTTAAGTTACCAAATCTCTTACCCATAACTATTATACCATGAAATAAAATTATGTAAATAATTATTTTTACATAATGATATATCTAAGTGAAAATCATACCTTACCAGTCTCAAATTTCAGTTCCTCTAAAAACACAGGGTATTTCAGTTAGAGATAATAGGATGATGATTTCTTCTTCTTATGGAAGAAACAATAATTCTACATTGTATTCATATACTTGGAATCAGAGTTCTAAGACAAAAACACTTAAGAGCACAACAACTCTTCCTCCATTATCAGAGGGTGTTGTAATGGGTTCAACTTACGCATATGTTGTTTATGAATCCGTAGCTTCAGAATATTACAGTACTTGTTCATATCCTGTAAAATATTTTGGAGCTTATAATATTTCAAATTTCGGAATATAATTATCTATAAAACAAGAAGGTTTCCCATTGAAACTTGGGAAGCTTTCTTATTCAAGATTACATTTTCAATATTCTCAATAGTTTCTCCTGTATTTAGCTCCTTAAAATTTTTAACTCTGTCAGGAGGTTTTTTATATAAATTTTCATTTGTCACTAAATCTGTACTATATTCAGCTAAGCCTTCATCAAACCATACTGTATATTCTTACTTTAGAAGGAAAAAAAGATTTAAATTCGCTAGCTGAGGAAAAAACTAAAATGCTCAATGGCTTTAATTCTTTTAGATCTAATATCTTATTTTTTATCTTCATATCTCGATCTGCCCATTTAAATTTTACGAATGAAGTTAATTTATAACTTATATTGTATCTTATAAAATTATCTATTGGTTTAATATCAAGTAAACGCATCACTATAATAAAACAAACAATAAATATAACACTATTCCTCAGGCGAATATTAATATTTTTCATATTACCAAATTGCTTCTATATGTTATTGCAGCTGATTATGCAATTCTCTAAGAATTATGTTCCAAACTTAAATTATATCCATATTATACTATAATTTAAAATTAGTGGTCTTCAAAACTTATAAATTACATTAGGTTTATCAATTTTATTATTACTATAATATGTTATATAAGGTATAATATAGATATTAACATAGTTAGGATTGATATTAGTAAATACCTGCACTAGTGAATAGTTTAGTTGGCTAATAACTAGATATCAAGCTAACTAGTTATCGCGATATCATGATATATGGTTAGTATTCAATAATTAAGTTTTTTAGTAATACTTCATATAACTCATTAGATCTTCCATACTTATCTTAAATATATTTCCCTATATTTTAAAATATTGAAGGGAAGTTATAACATGCCGAAATCTATTAAAATATGTATTCTATCCTTGATAATTATCCTTATATCCGCACTTTCAGTCATTTTCTTCACTGAAAATGCCAAGTCTAATCAAGTGGGGTTAGATAAAATACCAAGCTCCAACGAAATAAAAAAATTAGTTATTTCTCAGTTCGGAAAAAAGATAACAATATCAAAGAGTTCAGATATAGAAAAAATTATTAAGCTTATTGATTCAAATAGTTCTAAAAAGGCAATAGATTCCCGAGACGGTATCATAGGCGCAGTCTATGTAGTAGAAATAATCCCTATGGCTCCAACCAATAATTCTATACTAGTAATTCCATATGGAAATACCTTCAACTATTTAGTGGAAAGAGACCATAAGGTAATAACGGATAAATGGTATAAGATAGCCAATAGCTTGTCCGACGTAGTAGCTGCTTTGTATTATGATAAATAATTTAATACTAAATCAAGGAGGAAACTTATGAAACATAAAAAGTTAATTTTAGTACCGTTAATTATGCTTTTTATTTTTGCAATATTCTACTCTCTAAAGCAGGTGTACTTTGATGACAAAGATAGTAACCATGTAAATTATGATTTTAGAATATCAAACTTAAAGGATATGGATAAATCCTTGAGCAGGCAGAGTTATTATTACACTGTAAGCTCAGACAAAGTATATATAGCCCTCATTACTTATAAAGAAAATAAGGCTTCCATGAAACAATATTTAGTTAATGAGAACGGCAGCATAGACTTAACCATATCTAAAGATAATAATTTTATCATATCTCTTCATGCTAACTCCACTATAGCTTATACCTGGAATATAAAAAGCAGCCTAAATAACAAGGTTATTAAATTTGATAAAAAGAGCTCTATTTCTATCCCTACTCCAAAATCGGATTATGGCAAAGACGGTGTTAATCATTCAAGAGAGAACTTTTACTTCAATACCTTAAATGCTGGCAGTGAAAAAATAGATTTAAGGTATGAATCAAAGGTACGAAAAAATAGCGAATTCATTGACATAACTTTTGATATTAATATCGAATAGCTTCCAAAACGATTCTAGATACTTAACTACAAATTTAATACAATTCCAACAGTGATTGAATTGTTTTCCAAGCGCACATTTCTAATTTGTCTTAAAATAGAACTATGCTCTACTGTTGGTAGAAACCTGACTTGTTAAATTTATACCATTCATTGATTTTTTCTACAGGCTTAACATTCAAATACAACATGATTTCCTTGGCAAATTCTAAAGAAGCCGTACCATTGGCAGTTATGATATCAGAATCACAAACTGCTTGTTTTTCAGTAAAATTGCAATCGCCTTTGTAGTGGGGAGCTTGTGACTTCATATACTCCAGCGTATTGCCTGAATGTTTGATATTATCCAAGTATCCGTTTTCCGCCATAAAATTGGCAGCATTGCAGATCGCTGATACTGGAATATGCTGTTGAACGGCATATTCAACCACAGGTCCAATATCATTGTTTTTATGCTCCACCCAAGCGTGACCTCCAATTAAAAGCAACATCTCGAAATTTTTTGGATAATCACTTACAGAATAGTCAGGAATGATCCTAAAACCTCCCATAGAAGTTTTAGGTTCTTTGTCCAAGCTTAAAGTTTTTACAATATAATCCGTTTCTGCTCCATTGAGTTCTGAACAAATATAAGCACTCTCCCAATCTGCATATCCATCAAAAATAAATACAAGCACTTCTTTTTTCATTGTAACACTTCCTTTCTTAAGTATTGTACAACGAAAAAGATGACACCTATATGTCATCTTTATAGAGTTTCTGTATTCTTTTTATTCTGATTTTTATTGCTTCTTTTAGTTGAAGCGGCGCTATAACTTTAACTTTATCTTGCAAACTAAAAACTAAATCGGCCACCCATTCTAAATTAGAAGCAAAAAATCTAATGTTACCCTTTCCATTTGAATCGTCTATCATTTGAAAAAAATTTGCATCTATCTTGTCTGTTAAAAAAAATTCATTAATAAAATCATATTGTAGTATAACTTCAAACAATGCTGTCGGGTCTTGAGATGAAAACAAATCAGCGCCAAAATCTTTTTTAAAAACTATTTCTTCAATTGCCTTGCAAGTGAATCTTGAATTCATGATTTTAAAGTCAACAATTCTATTAAGCTTAAACAAACGAAACTCCTGATCATCCTCGGAAAAAGCATATAAATACCAGTATGCTTGCTTAAAAACAAGTTTATGAGGCTGAATAATTCTTGATGAATGTGACCTTCTAGAGATATATTCTAGACAAATATAATTTTGATTTTTAATCGCCTTATGCAAAGCAGATACCTTTTTTTGTGTAATACTGTCTTGAAACCATGAGGACAAATCAATTACATAATCACTTTCTGAAAATACTATATTTGTTTCTTCTGGAATTAGTTTTGCTATTAGATTTGTTAAATCGGTGCTTTCATCAATGCTCATGAGTCCATTAAGTGCAGTAAATACATTTTTTATATCGTTCTTAGAAAGAATACTGCTTTTGAGTTTATATCCTTCACTGACTGCTACTCCCCCACCAATCCCTGAATATGTAACAATTGGAACTCCCGCCTGGTTCAAAGTATCTAAATCTCGAAAAATTGTACGTTTGGAAACCTCAAACCTTTCTGCTAATTGTTGTATTGTAATTCTATCTATATTGGCAAGGATATTTAAAATTCCTAGTAATCTATCAATTTTCATGATAACATGCTTTCTCCATTTCTAAATAACAATATAAAATAACCCTAATTCATATGTGTCGTTGTGAAAAAGTCGTTAAGCCTTTTATAATTATACGGTCTTAATCTTACTATAAAAAATAAATGAATTTTATTTTTCCTTCTATATAAATATTCACAAATAAATTAATTTCAACTCAATTCTATTATACAATACCTAACTAAAATATATAATAAAAATACTTTTTAAAAACGTAAAGCTACTGAACACTATTATTCTATAACACGGAAGATAGCCTGATTTTAATACATTAAATAGAATATCTAATTATTTCAATTTAACAACTAATCATGTTCTTAATTACTATTCGAAAAGGTTCAAAAAAAAGACTTTTGGCTATGAAATAGAAGTCATAACTCAACAAAAAAGAATTAGAGAAGCAATAAGAGGTTTTCTAACAAAGACAGCAGCTCGTGAGGAATGCGAAAGAAGAGAGCTTGAAATTAAGAAGAAATCTAATCAAGGTTCCTAGTTTAAAAACTGAAAATATAGAATTGAGTATTAACAGACTTTTAGAAGATGGTATAAGTTTCACAACTGCTGGTCACTATTATACCCTATTAAATATTGCATATAATTGGGCAATTGATAGGGATTATGTAATAAAAAATCCTTGTGCCAAAATGAAAAAGCCTAAAAATTCAAAAACAATTTCAAAGTCTATAACCAAGAGCAACTAGACAATCTTTTATACTCTATAAAAGATTTAACTATTTATATGCCTGTCATGTTAGCTGCAACAACAAGTATGAGATTAGTCCAAATATGCGGTCTTAGGTGGTCAGACGTAGATTTAGATATGGATATATTCAGCTTAAAAATCAGCTCCAAGAAAAAAATACACTAAATAACATGATAAAGAAAAAGCGTAGTGATAAAAAAGCTCCTATTGAATAAGGAGCTTTTTATCTTTAATGCTAAATTCTATTCACTAAGCAAAAATATCAAGATTCCTTTTTATCAAGTAACAAAAATATTCCTATGCTCACTATTGAAGTGATATATAAAAGGGCTATCCAAATACAACCTATGTACGCTTAATTTGAGTTTGCCTTAGTATCAAGGTAAGCAACAATAACCCAAGACAGGATAAAGCCAACCAAAAATACTTTTATTCCAATAAATAAAGCTTTATAATTCATTTTCAATACCTCTTTAAAATATATTATTATACTAGTGCATTTTTACTTAAATAATTTTACAGTAAGTATAATTTGTTATCATTATTATTAGATATCTGTTAATGCTTCTTTCGCTTCTTATTCGGCAGCCATGTAAGCCAAGGTAAGATTTAAAATCTTAAAAAAATGGCTCTATGCTCCCCCTATCGGCGTACTGAATTAAGAAATCAAATGAGCTTAAATAGTTATCTAAAGAAATAAATGTTTTTAAAGCTCATTCCATTTGAAAGAATTTTTGGGGATAGCTAAATATTATGAAAACACTTTTTATATCTTTTAAATTCTCAATGTAGTTGTAAATATAGTATTGTTGTCTATTGACGGTGACAAGTTCAAAATCTTCTATATTTAGTGTTTATGGGAATTTATGAAGCTTAATTCATAGTCTTTCATAACCATTAAGATAAATAACTTTGTTAGTTTCTAGCGAAGCGTCAAAAATATCCTGCAACCATACCAACTATTACACAAAACATAACCTTTATTTTTAGATGAAGGCAATGTCTTAATTAATTTTTCAGCTAATTCTATTTTGCTAATATATCTATATTTTAATAAATATATTAATAGTGTAATTTGAGAATATGCCATTTATATATTATAAATTCTTTCGTCATCAATTTCGTTCACATCTACTTTTAAGCTTAAAGATATTTTTAAACGTCTTATAAAAAATCATCTTAAAATCAAAACTATGAATTCATCTCCAACTTAATCACTTTTTTTTATTTAATTCTCTTAATTCTCTTATTATTATATAGCCAAAAAAGCAATCACAGCAGTAAGAAAAATAATTGCATCTTGTATCACAAAAGCTCGAGCATTTTCAACTGATCCACCATCAAATAAAAATCCAATATTAGTTGAACCAAATTCAGATACTAAATATACTAAGCTCGCTATTAATATAGCTTCTACATAAACTGATTTTTTCATTAAATCTCCCCATTTACTTGCATAAATATAGTATATATTAATAAATTTACAAGTTCAATTCCAAATAATTTAATTCATTGTAAATAGATACAAAAGATTAATTTTGATATTTACATTGTACTTTTAACTTTCTATAATGTATAAAAAACATAAATGATTCATTATAACGGAGGAAGATAAGATAATTTCATCAGTGATATCAACATTTTTCTATGGTGCTCTTGTTTTTACCATGATTTACTATCGAAATATCTTAACTCTAAAAATATTTGAAGTGTTATGCTCATTAGCATCCCAATAAGCCAAAACTTCGAATATGTATTCTCCACTTTTTAAAGGCAAAGACACTTTATAGTCATTTTCACCATCTAATATCTTATATATGCAGCTGTTGTTTTTGCCAATCCATTGTAATAATTTTACTTTTTGTGGTTTTGAAGAGAAATGTATTTCTATAAAATCGCATGATTTTGCTGTAAAAATGGAAGTTGATTCTCCTAGAGAATATGAATCTTCAGTTAGATAACTATTGCTGCCATTTTTTGTAAGCCAAGTATGTTCCCCCATTGTAGTTGGGATAGCTTTATTAGAATATTTTATTAAAACATTTGGTGGAAGTGAAGGAATTCCTTTTTGTGATAAAATGCTACAAAAACCATAAATACTTATTATAACTAAAACTAGTATAATAAAAGAAATTGTATTTTTATTTATGTATATTTTCATACTATATATCTCCTTATAGGTATTATAAAATAACATACGTTAAATGTATATATTCGGCAATAATCCCATAAGATTACTTATATTTATATATGGTATATATACGTACTATACATATATTTTCAACACACCTCTAGAAGCAGTTTTATCAATTATTAGAAGGTACTGATTTACACTATCAATTCTACTAGATTATTTCAAATTGTCTGATTTACTTTTTAGATACTTTAATTGAATTCATGGTACAAGCCTTAATTATTTATAGGCGTTGATTCTAAAACAATTGAAAGACTTATAGGACATAAAGATATTAAAGTAACTAAGAATACCTAGGCTTATAGCTCACCAGAAAAACAGGCTTAAGGTACTTGTAAATTAGAAATGTTTTTGAATAATATGATAAATGAGCCGAGTCAGTCGTATATTGCTTATTAAATGTTGCTCAAGCTTTCCCAATTTGATTATACTTATTAGAAAGCTGTGTATAGTTATATTTCCTATACACAGTTTCAATTTATTCACATTACTATCTGACTTTGACTTTAAATTATACTTGTAGGTGTATATTTAGGTATATTAAATAGAATTTAAGCTCTAGGAAATCCTAGAGCTCTTGATATCACTAAGCTCCCAAGCGGAATCGAACCGCTGACCTACTGATTACGAATTACTCCCAATTAGAAAATTAGAGATAATATGAATTAATACAAAGGCACAAAACCATTGGTATTACTGCTCTTACTCATAATTTATGTATTTAGAAAAAAATATAAAATAATACTAAATTATATATGTAGTCGTCAAAATGTCGTCAATTCTTTAATATATTTTAATTAATTTTTTCATATGCATACTGATTTAAATATACTATAGAAATCAATGATTTTTATTTTTCTTTATTTCTTCTATAATTGTAAAAGTACAAAAAATCATTGTAGCTATTGAAGCTACTCCCATAGCATCAGCTACTAATTGACCAGTATTGTATATTAATAAAGTAACATATAAAAAAACGTTGCCTATCATAATTGCCAAAATCACTGAAACTATAATTCTTAACCATATATTACTCACTTACTTTATCCTCCTGTTCAGTATTTACAAATAAATTATTTTCTAACTTATTATATTATACTTGACTAAAAAATATAAAGCCACTGCAAACTATTATTTTATAATATATACACAGTGGCTTAACTTTATATTTGAGCTCCGTAAGAAAGATCAACTGATCCCGCTACAGTAGCAGAATCATAATGTGCTTTTCCTGTTACAGTTACTTTTAGATCTCCACCAGCAGGAGTTATAGTTAACTGCGGATCTATAGCCAAATTCTCTTCTTCATGCTCATATCCAACTGCTAATTCTGCTAATGGATCACTTGTATCTCTTATAGCCTTTACATGTTCAACACCATAACAATGAGGATCCATTGCATATGGACCCGTTACCATTTTTTCCAAATCAAATCTAGTTCCAACTCCATAGATTTGATCTGTTGAGCCTGGTTGTCCAGATACAATATGATTTGTCACAGGATAAACACCGCAATCATAAAAATTATTATTTATGCTTGGCTGAAAACTATCCATATAAACATATGCTTCTCCACTACCATGTGTAAATGCTAATTTACTATCCTGTTGAATTGCAATAAAATCTGTCTGGTAATAATAAGGCGATTTTAACCAATCAAAAAATCCATAAACATCATAATTACCAGGGCTTGTATAATCTACTTCCAGTGTTAACTTAATCCAACTATAAGCATCTCCTGAGTCCCTAGTGTTGTGTCCTGGATATATATCTGATCGCTGAATATCATTTGCTTGCACGTTTTTTGACATTTCTGCACTATTTTCTTTTAAATACTCTTGTTGATTGCTTACAATAGCTTTTGATATTATTTTACCTGGATGAGCAGAATCTTTTTTATACTGATATTTAATATATTGACTAGATAAACTTACTACCTTCACATTTGATTTATTTTTATGTACTTGCTTCTGCATGCTTGCTATATAACTATCAGAATCATAACAATTGCTTAATGCTCGTACTTTTACATTTGTTGCAGCGTTCGCTGTCACCACTGAAGCCGTAGATAAAATAGAAAATGTAACTAACGTTGATAAGACTACTGATAATAATTTTCTTTTTTTCATACAATAACACTCCCGTTTACGTTATTTCTATATCTAAAAAATTTTTATATAAAAAACTAAATGAAGTCATTTGCTTCATTTAACATTCAATATATGAAAATTTTTTAATAATAGTTTATTATTGTGTATAGATATCTAATTTCACATTTTTTATAATTATTTTATTATTTTACAATATATGTTTTTAAAAACAAATTTATTATACTCCCCATCTGCAAATAAGTAAATAGTTATAATTAATTTTTACCATTATTATGTTTATATATATATTTTTGTTTTAAATTGCATAAAAGTACATATTTTTCACTAACCTTTCAATCATTAGTTTTTCACAACTGCAATGTTCTGTGTTTTTATATTATTAACTTCCAAAACTGCAGCTTTTATTATATTAAATATTTCATCATCAGTAAGTCCTGTTTTGCCTTCTATCATTTCTAATACCTTAGAATGCTTAAGAGTTCCCTGCCAATCAAATTCTTTACCAAGCTGCTCTACAGTTTTAACTGCATCCTGCACCACAGCTTTATCCTTATTATATTGATCTATGCCTATAGACTGCTGCAAGGCTTCCTTTTGCTTTTCAATTAACTCCTGCTTACTATCTAAATATTTCTTTAGCTGCCTTCTGGCAAGCTCAAGTATTGTTCCTATAGCTGCAGCTGCAACTGGTATAATTATTTGATTTATTATTATATCTTTCATATTTTCTACCTCCAAAGTTTTAAAATAAAAAGACTATAGTTTCCTATAATCTTTACTTGAGCAAAGCATTTATTGTATTAGCTCCCACTATGCCATCTTTAGAAAGCCCTCTGGAGGCTTGAAAATTCTGCACCGCTACTAATGTACCATTTCCAAAGTCTCCATCAGCTCCGCAGCTTCCACAGGAGAAGCCTAAGCTTATAAGTCTATTCTGTATCCATCTAACAAGCTCATTCCTAGCTCCTTTTTGTATTAATATTTTAGCTATAACTGCATTAGTGCAATTACCTCTGATTCCATCCTCATCTAAATGAGTATAACCCATCACATTGCAGACATGCTGAAAGCCTCTTATAAGTTCATTAACCACTGGAGGCTTTGGCTTATCCAGCTCTGCTATTTTAGCATTTATACTGCTCATTGTCTGCTGCCCTGCAAGTCCATCAGCTTGGAGTCCATTATCTTGTTGATACTTATACACAGCATTTTTTGTAAGCTTACCATAATCTCCATCTGCACCATATGCTCCTAAGCTATATCCAAGTCTTATAAGTTTATTTTGTAAGTCTTTCACCTTGTCCCCTGTATCTCCTACCTGAAGCCAATTTCTGTTTTGAATTGGTTGATAGTTAACTGTAGAGCCTTGACTATTTAGTGCTGCATTCTTTATATCATCAAAAGGGAACTTATCTCCTGGGCAAGCTGTATTATATAAAGCTCTGTGAGGCTCAATCCTGCTTAAATTATATTTCTGCAATATATATTTGATTAATTCAATACCTGCAGCTTTCTGTGGATCTGGCATTGAGTCCGCCATATAATTACCCTCAAAGCATACTCCTATTGAATTAGAATTATAACCATAGCAATGTGCTCCTTCTGCATTCTCAGGTCTACCTCTATATATGCTGCCATCCTTCCTGACTAAGAAATGATAACCGCAGCCTATCCATCCTCTTTCTTTATGCCAGTTATCTATGTCTTCTATACTACAGTTTGTAGCCTCAGCATGATGCAAAACAACCATTTGAGGTACGTTATTAAGAGTTAATTGTCCATTCCATTGTAAATTTGATTCAATAATGTTCATAATACATTCCTCCAATTATTTAATTTATTTTTTTATAAAAACCCCTATAACAAAAATAGAGACTGTAACAAATATGCCAAGCCCCCATTTTATTGTTGATATAAGGCTTTCCATCTGACTACATAAATTTTTAATATGTGTTTTATATTCCCTGCTGTCCTGCTCCAGCCTGTCAATTCTCTCCGAGTGATTATTTATTCTTTTTTCCTGAAGATTGAATTTCTCATCAATTCTTTTGTGCTTTTCCTCACATAGTTTAGCCTCGTAGCTCTCGCTCATGTTATCACCTTCCTTGATAAAAATTTATATAATAAAAGCACCTATATTAAGTAAGTGCCTATGCATACACATCTAAATTTATATCTAAATATTGATTTCCTGAATAAGACTGTGGTAAGTGCATCAAATCATATACGTCAAACATGCCACTTACCTGAACCGTAGCATTTGCATAACTTATAACTCCAACCGAGATATCTAATCCTCCTATAGCTCCAAATGTACTCGGTACAAAATTAGTAGATACGCCTTTAGGGCTTACTTTTGGATAAAACATTTTGTTTTTAAATTTATCTGGTAATTGAACTATAGTAGAAGTGTATCCTCCAGTACCTTGTGGATTAGCTGGAACTGTAACAACTTGACTGTAGTATAAATCAAATAATTTTTGCTTAGTTGTACCATCATATCTTACGAAGCTATCTCCGTCCATCATGGTATAACTCCCATTACTACCTATCCATTTACTCGCACCGCTTATTTGCATTATTCCATTAGTTAAATCAATGGATAATTTTCCGTCTTTACTGGTTATAGTCCCAACTTTAATTAAATCACCATTCAGTATTCCTGTGGTTATATAAGTTGCTACTATTGCTCCATCTATTGTCATAGCTAAACCGTAATCACCGCTATATCCATTGCTAGAATAGCCTAATCCGCTGTTATTCCAGCGCCAAACTTTTTTAGCTGTGTTTATGTCTGGAGTATCCATTATTAGAATTTCGTAAGGCTCACCATCAGCGTTCTTATGCATAACTACGTAGCCGCCCTTGTTGCCTGTTATAAGGTTTGTAGCATTATCCACAGCCTGTAATAAGTCACTTTTTTGAGTAACTATATCCTGCTTTACCGTATTTAATTCTTTATTATAGCTGCTGGCAAAATCTGTTTTATAGTTTCCTAGAGTAATTTCATTGTATCTCTCAAAGACCGCATCCCACTTGTATGCAATTACTTCCGCCTGAATGTCCATTCCTAACTTATCATGTTTTACTGTAACATAATCATACAAATAAACAGTTTCTAAAGATTTATAATCCTTGTATTCCTCTGTTTGGCTAAGATCTGTGAAATTGATAGTATAAGTTACTTGAGGGATATCTATTTTATTATCTGTAAATTCCTTTTGTGCTGCAGCTAAAAGCATGGCTTTTGCCTGCTCTACTGTGGTGGCATCATCAACCTTTATATCCGAGTAGCTTTTTTCAGCTATTTTATAGTTTGGATAATTGTTAATGTATTTGCTATTTACATATTTACTGGTATAGGTATTACTGTCTACAGTTATAACATCATTGCTATCTTCACCGCTGCAGGTTGGGTAAAGCCTTGTAACCACATTGCTTAAATCCAATTCTTCTTCAATACCTACTAAGTTCTTACCATACTGAATTTTGACTCCTCTGTCCCTTCCAACCTGTCCAAGCATTTTTATATCATAATTATCTCTTACAATCTCGCCACCCCATTTATTTATAAATGAGTTATCATCATCAGATATAAGAGCTTGCACTGGATTTTTGCGAATATATTCTGCTGAAGCAGTATTGGATATATCACTGTATGCAGTAAACTTTGTGCCATAGGATAAATGACTAAATATCCAGTTCAAGGCACTACTTCCACTCAAATTGGTTGGTCTGCAGTCCTCAATAAAATTATCCAGAAGATCATAGAAGATATGCTTGGCTGATACTGTAATGCTGCTCATGTTTTTTATCTTCTTGTATATTCTGAAAAGCTGGCTACCTTTTGGACATGGAATCTTTAATATACTGTTCTCAAATAAATATTGCCACTTACCACTATCAGTTATGGGATACTCAAGTTCTAAACTGAAATCTCCATTCTTTTCTTCAGTAACTTCGCAGGATATGACCTCATCAAGTGCAGCAAGACCATTGTTATTAAAGTCTATATTTCCTGCATCATAAGCTATAATCAAAGCCTCACCTCATTTCCATAATTTATGCATTGTAATATTTTATACTAAATATATAATAGGCAGTAACAGGAAAGAGATTAACATTTTTAGATCAACCACTAACTGCCCATAGTATCTTTATCTAGTCCCTTTCCTGTCTCTTTTCATTTTAAGCATGAAAAAGGACTTAGAAATTAATCTAAAATCCTTAGCTTGCTATATTTGTGCTATCGGCTACTGTTGCATTTTTAGCATTAATTATCTGCTGTTTTTCATCTTCTGTAATCCAGCCTTTAGTTACTGCATTACTTAATTTTTCATCAGCTAATCTTCCTTCTAAATACAATCTTTTTAATGTTTCAAACATCTAAATTCCTCCTATAGGCTGGATAATACTAATTGGTCTATTGTGTCCTGCATAGTCTTAATTTGCTGTGCTTGGCTATCTATTGTCTGCTGTAATATCTCTGCCTGTGTCTTTTCACCATTATTATTTGTATTATCATTTGACGGAGGTACTCCCAAAGATATATCTTTTATATCCCAAGTTTCACCATTCCAAATAGGAATATATTGACTATCATATTCGGGTGGCTCTATAGTAGTAGCATTAGCAGGAATTAAATAAACCCCTGGCTCTAACGGACTTTCGTCCGCTTCTTCGCTACATATATACCTTCCATCTGAACCATAATTATAAACTAACATAAAATCACCTTCTTAATATTTAATACAGTATAGTAAAGCTATATTTTTAGGAACTGTTTCGGCATCTCCTGTATATGTTGTTGAAACATAATATGGATGTACCGAACCATCATTTCCTACATTCGCTAACTGTCCATAATTACCAGCATTCCAGTTTCCTCCACTATATCCGTTTGAAAAATCATGCCTGTGCGATTTTATCATATCATTTTGACCACTACCAAAACTTCTACCGCTATCCACTCCAGCTCCATCATCAAAACCTCTAATAAATTGTCCTCTTAAATCTGGCAGATTAAAGGTTGTACTACCATCTCCCGCTCCAAAAGTTGTACCTATAGCGGCAAATAAATTA
>NZ_JACTOJ010000012.1:0-126476 GCF_032335695.1 Clostridium sp. 19966 | reverse complement strand
AAAAAGTATCTACAATTGCATATGTAAATACAATAGAATATATCATTAATAAACTAATTTCTCCATTTACATAAATCATAAATAGCATTAATAATAA
Organism: Clostridium sp. 19966; assembly: GCF_032335695.1. NCBI lineage: Bacteria > Bacillati > Bacillota > Clostridia > Eubacteriales > Clostridiaceae > Clostridium > Clostridium sp. 19966. The sequence goes on along the minus strand of NZ_JACTOJ010000012.1, from coordinate 126,379 downwards.
AAATAAACCTCTAACCCCATCGAAAAATATCAATAATTTTTTACGTTCGATCTTATCAACAATAACACCTGAAAAAGGATACAAGAAAATTTGGGGAATATATTTGGCGGATAAAATAAAAGCAAACATACTTGATGATTTGGTATGCCCCAACACATAAAGTGATAATGCATAGAAGGTCATAGTACTTCCTAAATTAGAAACTCCTTGTCCTAATGAATAAAGTATAAAATTGCGATTTTTAAATAAATTAAAATTCATTATTATTTCTCCTCATATAATAAGTATAAGCTTATGTTTTATAAGTCTTTAATACTAGAATTGTCTTTTAAAGTTTAACGTAGATTCACATCAAAAGAAATGTTAGATAATGCTCGTTTACTGCCTTCTATTGATTAATAAGATATTTGGTCCAAATTGAAGAGGTATTTTTATAGATTTTTTAATTGTTACTTGACAATATTGTATTTTTACAATAAGATACCATTATTATATTAAATAAAATATGGTATTTTGGTACTTTTCTACTAAAGCATATGTAAAAAAATACCAATTAAATAGTTTTATCCTAAATTGAACCTTTTGGAGTAATTCCGAGGGTTTTTGTTTTTTACTTAAATAGTGGATAGAATTATTAATGATAATAATTAAGTGGACAGTATCATGAGTTAAGGTCTTGGTTCTGTTATATTAGATCATATGGTGAGTTAGAAATAGAAAGATTATGTTTTTAATAATTGGACCAAAATAGAAAATCAAATGGAGGATACCATGAGATTAGATAGATTAATGTCAATTTTAATAATAATTTCTCAAAAGGGTTTGGTAACAGGAAAAGAGCTTGCTGAGCACTTTGAGGTATCTGTACGAACAATATATCGTGACATAGAAAAGATAAGCGAAACCTATGTGCCTATAGCTGCTGCTAGTGGGAAAGGCGGAGGTTATTATATCTTGGAAAACTACAATCTGGATAATCTATTCTTTAGCAAGAGAGAAATGGAACCTCTCATGGCAGTAATGGAGAATTTAAAAGTTTTGTTTGGAAAGAACCAGCAATTCAATGATATAGTCCTTAAGTTTGAAGCTTTGCAAAACAACAGAACTGAAGAATATGAAAAACTTAGTATAAATATGTCTCACTTCAGCATGGAGCAGGAACTTAGAGAGTATTTATTTTTGATAAATAAAGCAATTGAAAATAATAAACTGCTGGAATTTCAATATATAAATAGAAGAATGGAATACTCAAAGAGAATAGTGGAGCCAATTCAGATAAAATTCTCTAGTGGACATTGGTATATAATTGGATTCTGCAAAGAAAGAAATGACTATAGAATGTTTAAACTTGTGAGAGTAAAAAATATGAAGCTAACGGACATCTTCATAAAGAGAAATATTTCTATAGAGGAAATAGAAAAAATATTTGAGGCTAGCTACGAAAGGAATAGTATTTTAGTAACCTTAAAGTTTTCTAATAAAATAGGGGAACAGCTAAGTGAGTATTTTTCAAAGGATACCATTAAAGCTCTAGAGGATGGAAGCTTTATAGTTGAGGATTTCTTTCCTTACGAGGAAGGACTGAAAAAATTCATTCTAAGCTTTGGCAGTGAATGTGAGGTAATTTCTCCAAGAGAATTAAGAATAGATATGTTTGAATACATAAAAAATATATATACAAAGTACAATGACTGACATATAGGTGTCAGTCATTGTGTTTTATAATGGAAAAAGTGAGGTGATATTCAATGAAACATGAGGAAAGTATTTTAAAAGAAAAGCTTATAAACGTTAAAGAGAATAATTATGTATTAGAAAAGCAAGAAAACTATTTCCCATTGGCATTAGAAATGATGGATAATATAGGCTCACTAGATTCTGAGCTTAGAGATGAACTGATTTACGGCATTTTATTTCACTGGATTACTGGTGGAAGCTTTACCCACCAGCAGCTTGAGAAATTACTGAATATTAGCCTGGACAGCACACATCTTTTTTATAGAGTATGTGATGAAGATGAGGATGCTGTTTTTTCAAGAACTTTTTCAGCATTAATAGTTGCACTTATCATATATGAGCATAGAAAACAGAGCTTTTTATCACGAGAAACCTTATACGAAACAAAGAACAAGCTTTTAGAATATATGAAGCAGGAGAGGGATGTTAGAGGGTATGTAGAGATAAAAGGCTGGGCACATTCTGCAGCACATACAGCTGATGCTTTAGATGAATTAGTTCAGTGTGATTGCTTTAATAAGGAGGATTTACTAGAGGTTCTGTCTGCAATAAGGGATAAAATGTGCATAGGCTATTATGTTTATGTGGATGAAGAGAGTGAAAGAATGGTTACGGCGGTGAAGAGCACCTTGGACAGAAAAATACTTATTAATTCAGAAATAATTGATTGGCTGCAAGGTTTTAGTGTTGAACCCTCAAGGAATAGAAGCAGGGACACCTATCATCTAAAGGTAAATATAAAAGGCTTTCTAAGAAGCCTATATTTTAGATTATCAGAGCAAGAGGCTTCAAGCTTTATTGTTGAGAAAATAAAAGAACTACTTAAGAAATTATAAAAGAAATGAGGATTTAGAATGAATATATGTGTTTTTTATTATGATGGCTTTTGCGAATTTGAGGTGGTGCTTGCTCTTAACGGGTTTAGGGACAGCTTTTTCTCAGCCGCTTTAGAAAATCGTATTTATATAAGCGAAGAAAATCAAAAGTATCTGCCAGACAAGACAATACAGGAATTAAAACCAGAGGATATTGATCTTTTTATCATTCCTGGAGGAGATCCAGTGCAGCTTTATGGAAATGCTGTGCTGAAGGAATTTATTTCAAAACTAAATGAAAAGAATAAATTTATCGCTGGCATTTGCGGTGGAGCAGAGCTTATGGCGTATTACGGTTTGCTTGATTACAAAAGAGCTAATGGTGACAGTGAGGGCTTTAGAGTAAATGAAAACAACAAACATATATATGAAAAGATTTTTATTGCGCAGGAGGATGTTGTTAGGGATGGAAACTGTATAACCGCAATTGGCCAAGCCTATGCTGAATTTGCTATAGAATTGCACAAATTGATGAAGGTTTATGAAGATGCCAAAGAAGCAAAAGAGGCATATAACTGGCTGAAGAATGTAAAGTCTGCTGAATAAAGATAATATTAAATTGGGGCTGTCGCACAATGAAGATAAAGTTATTTTAAAGAGAAATAGATAAGAACAAATTAATAAATAAAAATTAAGAAGTAAAAATAAAGGTAAAAAATTCAACGTTGATGAATTTTTTATAAATTTATAATTATTATTTCTCTTTTAGCAAATCGCTTTAAGAGTAAATTAAAAGAAATCGGCTCACAAAGAGACGATTTCCTCAATAACTATTAATTTTTACCTCTTACTTCTTAATTGAAATTTATCACTTACGAAGCCTATCTTAATATCTTAAAATAAATATCTTTTTGCGACAGCTTCTTTAGCTAGAAATAGATACTGTATTAATAAATAATTCTTAGTTTTCCTTTTCAGCTACAATTATGTTCACACCAGTTTCTTCAATTTTAACTAATTCCTCTTCTAAAGCATCCCAGTCGGTTATTAGAGTATCAAATTTATTTACATCGCAAACCTTAATAAATGCTTGGAAACCAATTTTTGGTTAGGCATTAATAAGATGTTTTTTCTAGTATTTTCTATGACAGCTCTTTGAAAGGTAGCAGTTTCATCGGTTCCATTTGATAATCCAAACTCTGCATCCACTCCGCCAGCAGACATAAGGCTTAAGTCGAAGTGCATATTTTTTACAAAGGCTGTGGCAAAGCTATCCACAATGGAAGCTGTACCATGTTGACGCATTTTGCCACCAACAATGTATACAGAAACATTATCCCAATATTTTAATTCTTCAGCAAGAGTTACAGAATTAACAACCAGAGTGTAGTGTATATCTCTTGGTAGATATTTAAGAATGATAAAACCTAAGGAGGCACTTGTAAGATATATAATATCATTTTCTTTAACAAATTCTGCCCCTTTTTTGCAATAGCCGCATAATTATCATATACCTGCATATTTTTCATGTCTCTAACTCTTGGAGGAGTTAAACCAACCTGCATAAGTGGGATTGCTCCTCCGTGGGTTCTTTTCAGCAAGGCTTTTTCTTCTAGAATTCTTAAATCACGTCTTGCGGAATCCACAGAAATATTAAATATTTCTTGTATTTCTCCGATGGAGATTCTACCTTTTTCATTTACAATTTTTAAAATTTCTTGATGACGTTCTTCAATAAACATGCAATATGACTCCTATTTGTATATTTTAAGCACAAATATGCGTTCACTCACATTCATGTTTGTTCCAGAGGAATTTATAGTTCCAATTATATATAAAGCAGATAACTTTATAATAAGAAAGCTTACTGTGCAGGATACTGAAAAGGACTATATTGCCGTTATGGAGGCCAAGGATCATATTCATTCTCTTTACCCAGAAGAGTATACCAATGGTTGGCCCGAAGATACCTTAACCCTTGAGCAGGATGAGAGAGATTTAAGACGGCACCAGAAGGAATTTGATGAAAGAACTGCTTTTGCTTATACGGTATTCGATGAATATAACGAAAATTGCTTAGGCTGTCTGTACATTGATCCATCAGACAAGTATGATGCTGAAATAACTATGTGGACAAGAGATGAAGCTACGGATAAATTGCTTTATAAGGAAGTTAAGGCTTGGATAGAAAGTTCTTGGCCTTTTAAAAATCCACATTACCCAATTTTTGAAGAAACAGGCATAAACTATGAAATTGATAGATAGCTTCTCAGGTGGTTTTAAGGAATATATGCATTGGCTTCCAATAAAAGAGCTATCAAGATACAAGACATTTCCTAGCTTTTTTTCTGAGAAGCTAACTAACCTGCCAAATCATGTGGAGCATATTATCACTGATGAGAGATAAGAGGAGTAATACTATTATCCTCTTACTCTATCACTAAAGGTTTATTTTGCAGTAGCACTAATTTTTTTAACAGGTCTCAAAATGGCATATCCAAGTACCTCTGGATAATGTCTCTGATAATCCTGGCAGCAAACCTCATTCCATTCATAGCCTAAGGGAGCAGGATCAAAATTCCAAGCCAAGCTTTCTACAATACCCATGACCTTTCCATTATCTCTCATGTAATCAAAAGGTGGATGATAAAATACCAGATATTCAGATTCGAGTATATCAATACATTCCATGCCTTCGGGAATTTCTCCTGAGTAATTCTGGGGCATCAGCATACCGTAGAGATAGCCTTTTTTACCATTTTTATAAAACCAGCCCCCTAGATTTGCTTGATTATTTATGGCTAAAGGCAGCATGCTTTCGTTAATGCCAGTTACATAATCGCAATCAGCGTTGGTGCAAGACCAAATATCCCAATAGCCTTCAGCATTAATGGAACGAATTCCAATAAATTTATGGGCTGGCAGTGTTTCGAATTTTATCTGAGCTTGATATAAATTATTGCTTTCCATATATAAATTCTCCTTTACAATATAATGGTAGGGTGAAAAAACTTCTTTACGAATAGGCAATGGAATAGGTCTAGGAAATTGGCGATAGACTGCCGGCGTAACATGGAATTTTTCTTTAAAGGCTCTAGAAAAGGCTTCCTGCGATGAAAAATTATATTTAAGAGCAATGTCTAAAATACGCTGAGAGGTATCTCTAAGATCAATGGCTGCAAAACATAATTTTCTTCCAGCGGTATACTCCTTAATGGTCATCTCAGTTTTTTCATGGAACTGCCTCGAGCAATAAAAGGGTGAGTAACCAATCTTTTCTGATATTTCTATAAGGGTTAAAGAATTTTCAATGTTATCATCTATCAGGTCAACTATCCTTTGAACAATCTCATTCCATTCATACATCTGTTTTCACTCCCTTCAAATCAAATATATCAAATAATAACTGAATAATTTTGATATGAATTGCAAAGAAGAACTTATCTATATTTTCATTTCAAATAGAGCGAAAGCACCTCTATCTTCTAGTACTATTTTATCCACTATTTCAAAGCCATAGCTTCTATAAAGGGCGCACAGCTTAGTATTTGCTAGGCCAGTGTCTAACCTTAGATAGTGCACGTTTTTTTTCTTACACTCTTCTATAGCATAGTCAATAAGTTTTTTGGATAAGCTATTGCCAGCATAGGGTCTTCTAACACAAAGCTTATGAACATAGCCTGCTTCATTTTCCTTTGCTTTTGGCCAAAATAAATCATCCTTCCACTGCAGAATCATGCAGCAGGCATTATCACCATCTACTTGTCCAACACAAAAGTCTTCATAAGTGGCATTAGCCATTAATTTATCCTTTGTTAGATATTCCTCTTTCCAAAGATTGAGTCCCACAGAAGGACCCCAGCTTGAAACTTCTTTTAAAATGCTAATCACAGCATCAACATTTCCTCTTACTACGGTGAATGTATTTTCCATATTATGCCTCCCAACTCTGAGATAATATTTTTAAAGCATATAAATTATTATAACATTTATACCAATATTATGTTGCATTTAACAAAACTTCAAGTTATACTGTACCTAGATATACTATGTATCGTAAATCTAGGTATATAAGGAGAGGTGAATTTATGGCAATAAACAAGGAACTACTAAAAGGAAGCACGGTTATATTGATACTTACTCTTTTGGACAGAAAAGATATGTATGGTTATGAGATGATAAAAGAGATTGAGCTGAAGTCTGAGGGAATATTTAAATTTAAAGAGGGGACGCTGTATCCAATACTTCATTCCTTAGAGGAAGAGAGGTTTGTGGAGTGTTACTGGCTGGAGGCTGAAGGCAGCAGGAAGAGAAAATATTACAAAATTACAAAGGGTGGAAAAGAGATTTTAAAAGAGAAGCAGGAGGAATGGAAAGCCTTTAGAACTGCTGTAGATAAGGTTATATGGGAAGGATGTGTTCAAGGGTGATTAATTCTAAAGTTGAGCAGTACATGCAGGAAGTTTGCAGCCATATAAAATATAAAAAAGCGCACAAATAAATAAGGATGGAATTGTTAAACCATATAGAGGAGAAGACCGACGAACTTACATATCAAAATATGACCGAGGAAGAGGCGTACTCTAGAGCAATTTCAGAAATGGGAGAAGCAGATATAATAGGAAGAGAGCTGAATAAAACTCATAAGGCAGCACCAGAGTGGAGCATACTTATAATCACTATTTTGTTTACCTTTATTGGATTAATTGCTATGATTTCCATTGTAGTAAGTGGTGTAAATACTTCTTTAGATGAAGGATACTTAATTAAAACTGCAGTTTTTACTTTACTTAGCTATGCTTTCTTAGCAGCATTATATTTCTTTGATTATAAGATCCTAGAGAAGTACGCTATAAAAATTTTTGTAGGTACAACATTCATATTATTTCTTCAATTATTTATAGCGCTGCCAATGCACGGAGTTAGAAATTGGTTATATATAGGACCATTTTCTATTGATATGGGAGAAATAAGTTTATTTTTATTCGGCATTTCTTTGCCAAAGCTATTAGATGAATTTAAGGGAAAAGGAGTAAAGGGACGCATTATAATATTGGCAGCGTTATTTGTTCCTACATGGCTCTATATAAGTCTTTCAGTGACTATGGGAGCATTAATTTATTTTGCTATGTTTTTTATGCTTATGATTATTTTAAAGTTTAAGCCTTACTTCATGGTGATTATTTTAGGGCTTGCTTTTCTGGGTATTTTATGGGTGACTAACTCCAATACTAATTATTTTATAAATAGACTTGCTTCGTTTATGAATATCAAAAGTGATGGGTATATGTACAATCAGCTTAGAACATTATTAAAACAGGCTGGACTCTTTGGAAATGGCTTCACTTTTCCTAAAGCAGCTGTTCCATCTTTAGAAAGTGACTTTATATTTACGTATATAATATATACTTTTGGATTAATCGCTGGAATAATAGTTATAGCTTTAATATTAAGCTTTATAGGCAGGATGTTTTTAGCCTCAAAGGCGGTGAAGGATAGCTACGGAAAACTTATAATTCAAAGCTTTATGTGTATTTTTACTATAGAATTTATTTGGTACGTGCTTATGACAGCAGGTCTTGCACCTATCGTAGGAATAACCTTACCCTTTATAAGCTATGGAAGTTCAAAGCTTGTGATTCAGATGATAGCTATAGGTTTGATAATGAGCATATACAAGGGGAAAAGTTTATCCTATATTGAAGAAGATATGGGTAAAGAGAAGATTGAGAGTTAAATATATAATTTTTAGCTTGGGTAAGAAGTAAAAATTATCATGTTTATTTTTTAAAAAGTTTGGTATAATATAAATAAGAAATACTTAGTGTTGGTAGCACTAAGCATCCTTAGAACATTTATTTTGTTTTAGGGCTATTGGATAAAATAGAATATATGAATTTAAGAGCTTAAAGCACTACTCTTTGCAGGATGGGTGCTTTTTCTCTTTGCTGTTAACTTCTATGTGAATTCCAAGAAAATTTATCTTGATAATCAACTTAGAAATAAAGAGATCATACTTTAGAACTATTCTAATAATATAAATAGTTGCAAAACTTTTTACAATCAAATCTAGCATATCCAATACCACCCCCTAGCTATAGTGAATTAACTCACCAATATCCCAGGAGGATAAAAAGTTCAAAACCCCCGCAGCCATCCATCTGCGGTTATCATATTTTACTTGGATATTGTACCATAATTATGAATAGACATATAGGGGGATTTATTGGAAGCAGATAGCTAGATAAGTTAATAAGTTAACATTGATACAGTGCAGGGAATCCTCTGACAGATTATATTTCATAACAAATGTTTGTTCATACAAAATGTAACACCTAAAAATCCTTCTATTTTCGTACACTGATTCCCTCTGATTTCTTAGTATCTGGATTTATGATTACAGTTATAGGTCCTAAAGTTCCTTCATCCTTTGCGTGGTAGGAAATGTAAATCTTATGCTGACCATTGATAGTTTCATTTTTTACTTCTCCATCATGCATAGTTCCTATAATTTCAGCTTTGGATTTTTCGTCTAATGCTTTCCAAGCTATCTTTTGATAATTTTTTATGCTATTTTGTTTATTGAAGAAAAAGAAACCCAAGGAAATTCCAACTATAGAGACCACAGCAATGACACAAATTAATACTGATTTCTTTTTCATATGAACCCTCCATAACAATAGAAATAGAATGATTTATGTTATTTAAAGAAGTGGTATTTAGATACTATAGAATACAGCTTTCCAAGAAAGCATTATGCAAAAATATATTCCTAATTATGGAATTAAGTGATATTATTGTATAATAAATTGATTATAATTGTAAAGTAGTTTGTGTTAATGCGCAACATTCTTTTTTATTAGCTCCATAAATGTATCAGGAGTAACTATTTTTATATTAGCATTTTGTGATAAGGTGTTTACAACCTTTTCTACATCATTAGAGGTTTTAGTCCAAACGTGGACATACACAAAAGTGTAAGCTTCCCAGGTACTTGCATCTGTTTTTCCGGAATTTGCTCTAGCAGTAATTTTTTCAACTAATTCTTTTTCATTTTCAAGAGAACGCCAAAGAAGCTCCCTGCAAGATACTATGGGCTTGTTATTTGACCATAGTATCTTTCCTTTAAAATTATCCTGCCTGTGGTAGTCCAGATAAAATAACCCTTCAATATTGGAGGTTTTAGTGAATTTATCCCAGAGCTCTACATTATTGAAAGAAGAGTCATCTATTATAGCTGCATATTTTTCATCTACTTTTCCCATATAATCGTTTAATGTTTCAATATATAAATTAAGTTTATTTTTATCAAACTTACTAGGATACATATATCCGTTTCCAGAAGGGGATACAACAAAGTTATTGTTGTTATTTTCATTGCTTAAACTATTAAAATACAAGTGAAAAACTGTGGGGGCTAAATAAAATATAGATGGATTTATAGACCAGCCTAAATTAAGCTTAGCTTTATTTGGATAGCCAAACCATTTGTAAGAGCTATAGTTATTTCCAAGATACCACTGTTGGTTATCTCCATCGGACATTAAGAAAGTAACATAGTGAACATCTTTTTCGTTGTAAATTGGTAGGGAGGCTTCTTTTGTAGCAGGCATTGATGGAAAAGCACTCAAGGAGGTTAAATTATAAGACCAATCTGCAGCGATAACGCCTACACCGTATTTTGATGCTGTGCTTACATTAACAAATTCGTCTGGTCCCCAGCCTAAACATATAGAGTTACCTTCCATGGAAGAAAAAATTTTGTCTCTTAGGACTGTTTTATAAACACTATCTTCATAAAACACTAAGCATTTGGCCATTATGGCATAATCTCTTAGAGGGGCGTCTTTGTCAGGGGAAAGCTGAATTACTGTAGAGAGATTTAATCCCTTATTCCACAGATTGTTATAAGCCCAGTTTTCATCGGTATTTCTGCAGTCTCCAACAATTTTTGTTACGCCTTGATGCCTTACTTTCTGCTCCATGGATGCATCGATAACTATTGCATCATTTAAAGCTGCAAGGGAGCAGGCGTTATTTATGGAAGGATCCTTTGGGGATTTATTGCTATAAAGTATATATCCGCCTATATAGTTTCTATAGATGTTTAATAGCTGCCAAGGATCTGAAAGTATTTTATAAGAAACTCCGTAATCACTTTTTAGATTCTCCAGCCATATTTTATAGTCAGGTTGTGAATTAGTAAGCGTATATATCTGAGAAGAGCATTTTGGATTAACTAGCCCTTGAAGAGCAGCTACCATAGTTCTCTCACCAGGTGTTATCAGGTCTAGAGGAATAATATATAATGATTCAGGTTTAACTGGGTTTTTTAGATAGCTGTGAGAGGTATTCATATGGAAAACAGCATTACATTTTATGGACTTTGAACTAATTGAAGCAGTGTTAATTGATAGAGAAGATTTTTGATTTGAACTTATTGTATTTTTAGGTAAAATAGATAATAAAGAGGCTAACAAAATAGATAAAACTTTTTTTGTTTTTTTATGCATCGATACCGCATCCTTCTATAGCAACATCTTTTTAAAATATAGCTATAGTATGAGATTTAAACAGTTCTTATATACACCAATAATAAGTAGGAAAGGAAGTTTAGCATGAAGAAAAGAACAATCCGATTAATGACCTTTAATATACTTGTAGATAAGAAGAAAGAAGCTCCATACTCCTGGGAGGGAAGAAGAGAGCAGATTGTAAAATTATTAAAGTATTATAATCCTGATATATTTTGCATACAGGAAGCTCTTGAGCACCAAAAGATTTATTTAGCAGAGGCCTTCACGGAGTATTCTTGCTTTGGAGTGGGACGCAATGATGGAAAAGGGTCCGGTGAGCAAGTGCCAATATTCTATAAAAAAGATATATTCACTCTAGAAAATGAGGGATATTTCTGGCTATCAGAAACGCCTGAAATTGCGGGAAGCATAGGCTGGGATGCTAAATTGCCGCGTACTGTAGTGTGGAAGAGGCTTAAGCATAATTTATCTAAAAAGTCTTTTTTAGTAGCCAATACCCATTACGATCATGTGGGCAAAAAAGCAAATAAAAACAGTGCTAATTTAATATATGATGAGTTAACAGCTAAGAACTGTGATGAACCAATAATATTATGTGGAGACTTTAATTCAGCAGAGGATTTCTCAGCTTATAAGGAGCTCTTAGCTTGTGGATTTAAAGATGCTTACAAGGAGAGGGATATAATCTGCTATGGGCTGCCTTTCACTTATCATAAGTTTTTGATGGATTCCTATATAAAGGAGGCAGCCAGCCTTCAGCAGGAAAATGACAGGGTATTTAGAGCTATAGATCATGTTTTTTACATTGGACAAGTTAAGCCTATGCGTTACGGAATTCTTCCTGATAATGAAGCTGGAGTATATCCCTCAGATCATTTTCCTGTGCTGTGTGATTTAGCTATAGAATAATATTTTTATATTTTATTTTAGATATCATTCGGCTCCCTTGAAATATTTTTTAAAAAGTTCAGTAAAAAAGTTATACAGACTATTCCAAGGATGAAGAATATAACGATTTGGGGCAGGTTATTTATAGATTCCTTTTGCATGGAAACTATCATTAAGCAGATAATATTTATATTGGTTAAAATTCCAAAAACCATCATCATAGGTGCCAACAGGTAGCCCTCAGCTTCTTTCTTTAGTACCTTAAAGGAAGCTATAAACATCAGGGGAAGATAAAAAGATAGGTCTAAAACATGTATCGGATTAGTGAGCAGACCATCTTGCTTAATGTTATCTGGCACGGTATTATTTAAAGCTTGAGGCAGTGAATTTGACAGCCATAAAAAAACAAACAGAAGGGCTATTACAAATAGTGCAATTCCCATTGATTTGGTAGGAGTGACTTCTGAAAACCATTCTTTGAAGTCTACATTTTTATTTTTAATAAAACAATAGATCACTGCATAAATTGATAATCCAAGTATTAAACAGTATACATGGAATAAAAAATTAAAGTGTAATGCAAAGCAATAAATAACATAGGAATAAATGTTAGTAAGCATGGTACCAATCCATATAATTTTGGCAGCTTTGCTTCCTTTAGAAGAGTAAAAAGCAGAAATTATAAGGATTGGGGATATAAAAAATAAATTGGAAATATCTTGTCCTACAGTTTGAGACAGCCAGTCTAAGGTCTCCTTGGAATAGATTCTTTCATGCCAGATTCCTATGCTGCTGCAAATTACTACAAGTATAACTATGGGGATTGTGAAAAGTAAATAGGTATTTTCATTCTTGAGTTTTAAATCGCTATTCATAAATTTCAATCCTCTCTTTTATTTATAGCTCTGTTTTAAATAAGTGTTGATTTTTACATTCTTTTAAAACAGAGCCTTATTTATTATCCATTTCATCAATGTTTGATAGAAGCTTTTCCATTACTCGTCTAGCAGCGGCTAAATCTTCTTTAGCTATATCTTTAAACAATTCTTTTGTGAAGGAATTGCCTTCTTTTCTGATATTATCCCAAAATTCGTAGGCATTTTCTGTAAGCTTAAGTCTAGTTGCACGAGCATCTTCTGAATCTTTTTCCAGAGAAAGCAAGCCCTTCTGTTCCAGTTTTAAAGCAATCTGCTTAACATTTTGATGGGAGCTGCCCATCTGCTTTGCCAGTTCTTTTATTGTAGGTGGCTTGTCAAATAAGTTATCAAGTATTATAGAGAGAAACCACTGCTTTGTTGTAATATCAAATTTTGCAAACTCTCTTTCCATAAGGGTATCTATCCTGTTAGAAGCTATAAAAAGAGCCCCAAATATATATTTCTTGTTTTTTAGTAGTTCTGCTTTTTTCATAATGCCTCCTTAAATAAGTAATGTATTACCTATATAGATAATATATTACCTTTTCGACAGAAGGTCAATGAATTTTACTGTTTTTTAACAAAGGCTATTTTTTCAGATAACTATTTATGCTTTATATATAAATAATTAATTGTTACAACAATTTAAAGAAAATGTATAATATGGTACAATATATTTTGAATCTATATGTGAGGTGAAATCTAAATGTCAATTAAGAAAAGAGAGTTTGACATATCTAAAATAGTGTTAGTATCCATAATATTAAATTTGGGTCAGCTGGTGTTTATGACTTTATTCATATATTACAAAAACAAAAATCCTCATATGATTCAATGGAATTATATTATTAATTTTGTTGCTATCAGCATAGCAATTAACGGTGTCATTACAGGAATTATGTTTTACAATCTTCTATTCAAAAAGGGCAGCAATAATTTAATAGATACCGTAAATTATCTTGAAGGCTTAAATAAAACCTTAAAAGCCCAAAGGCATGATTATTTGAATCATATTCAAGTTATTTATTCTTTGATGGAGCTGGAAGAATTTGAGGAGGCAAAAAAATATATAGAGCCTGTGTATAAGGATATAGTGAAAGTAAGCAAGGCACTAAAAACCTCAGAGCCAGCTGTTAATGCCCTTTTACAGGCAAAGCTGCAGGTAGCAGAGAAAAATAATATAGACATGGAATTGGAGATAAAAAGTGATTTAAAGAATCTTGCTATGGAACCCTGGGAATTTTGCAGGGTGCTGGGAAATATAATAGATAATGCCATATTTGTTTTGAGGTTTAAGACTGACAATAGGTATATGCTTGTGGAGCTTTCAGAGGATATGGAAAATATAAAAGTGAACATATCCAACAACGGGGCAAGGATACCTAAAGAAATGCTGCAAAACATATTTAAAGCTGGATTTACTACTAAGGGCGATAAGGGAGAAGGTATGGGGCTTGCTATAGTTAAAGAATTAGTTGATACTTTTTATGGTACAGTACATGTCACTTCAACGGAAGAAAAAACCTCTTTTGAAATATTAATACCGAAGGATAGTCATAAATGACATTTGAACCTTAAAAATGTATAGTTTAGAAGTTTTATATTACTGTCCTATAATATCGGTTATATTATATATACAAGGAAGGAGGTATAAAAAATGAGTGTATTTTTACCCAATATAACAATTCTGACCTTTACCCTTTTAATGATAGGTTTCGGGTTTGTGCTTTTAGAAATGCATATACCGGGCTTTGGTGTACCTGGAATTTTAGGAGCTATATGTTTAGTATTAGCGGTGGCACTTACAGCTCAAAACTTTGGTCAAGCATTGGTTATGGCATTAGGAATTTTAGCTGTACTGGGAATCATGCTAGGACTGGTGATGACCTTTTTTTCGAAGGGAAAGCTATTTAAACCATTGATACTTCCAGATGAGCAAAAAAAAGAGCATGGGTATATAAGCTCTTCAGATTTAGAATATCTTCTTGGAAAAAAAGGAATTGCAACTACAGATTTAAGACCATCTGGCTCTGTGGATATAGATGGGGTTAAATTTGATGTGATTTCTAATGGGGAGTATATTTCTAAAGGTACCGAAGTTCAGATATATGAAGTCACAGGAGTGAAATTATTAGTTAAGCCTTTAGTTGAGAAATAATTATTTGTATTGGGGATTTATTGGGAGGAAGCCGTTATGAAAAAAACAATAGTTTTTACGACAATATTATCAATTTTAATGCTTATGTTTACTGGGTGCAAAAATGATAATCTTGAGGGTGAAGCTGTCATAAAAAACTTTTTAACTGCGTATTACACTATAGACAAAAGTGCTTATGACTACTACAATAAAATGACCAAGGGCGCCACTGAGTCTGAGCTTAGTGAGAATAACGTGCTCTATGAAACAAATACTAATAAATTTCAGCAATATTTAACGGATAAGTCGTATCAAGCATTTTATACAAGCAGATTATCTTATACAAGAATAAGGAATTCTTTTCAGAATAACAATTTTCAAAAGATAAATAGTTTAAAGATTTCTAAATTTAATGAAGATAAGACTACCATAAGTTATAAATATGACATGCAACTTGAAGAAACAAACCAGGATACTAAAAAAACAACTTTAGCCAAGGAAAGCAGAACTCTTTCAGTTACGAAAGAAAATGGAAGCTGGAAGATAGCTGATATAATTTCAATGAATTAAAGGAATCATTTATTTAGATTCCTCTAAAATATATAATTAATGTATAAAAGGAGAGATTATTAATGGATGCTAGTTTACTCATAATTGTTATTGCGGTAGTTTGTTTTATTGCCTTGTTTCTTACGTTTATACCAGTAGGACTCTGGATATCATCCTTAGCAGCAAATGTTCAGGTAAGCATATTCAACTTAGTAGGTATGAGACTGAGAAGGGTTATACCATCAAGAATAGTACTTCCTCTCATAAAGTCCACAAAGGCTGGTATGGGACTTACAGTTAATCAACTGGAGGCTCACTACTTAGCTGGTGGTAATGTAGACAATGTTGTAAATGCTTTAATTGCAGCCCATAGAGCTCAAATAGATTTAAAATTTGAAAAGGCAGCTGCCATAGATCTAGCTGGAAGAGATGTTTTAGATGCAGTTAAAATGAGCGTTAACCCAAAGGTGATTGAAACACCTAATGTTTCAGCAGTGGCAAAGAACGGTATCGAGCTTTTAGTTAAGGCAAGAGTAACTGTTAGAGCTAACCTTGAAAGATTAGTTGGAGGTGCCGGTGAAGCAACAATTTTAGCAAGAGTTGGTGAAGGTATAGTAACCACTGTAGGTTCTTCTGACAGCCATAAGATAGTTCTTGAAAATCCGGATGCTATTTCCAAGACAGTGCTTAGCAAGGGCTTAGATGCAGGAACAGCTTTCGAAATTTTATCTATAGATATAGCTGATATAGATGTGGGAAGAAATATAGGAGCTCAGCTTCAAACTCTTCAGGCAGAGGCAGATAAGAATATAGCTCAGGCTAAGGCTGAAGAAAGAAGAGCTATGGCTGTAGCTAAAGAACAGGAAATGAGAGCTGCTGTTGTAGAATCTGAAGCAGAGGTTCCAAAAGCCATGGCTTATGCCCTTAGAGAAGGAAAGCTAGGAATAATGGATTATTATGATATGCAGAATGTCATTGCTGATACAAGTATGAGAAGCTCTATTTCAAATGCGGGAAATAAAAATCAAAGAACAATCAGCGGAAATAAAGAAACAGGAAATAAATAATAAGCTTCTTGGAGAGTGAAAAAATATGAAATATGTTTTGGATAATGTAGATAGCAATTCTGAAATCAGCCCACAGAAGACTTCAAAGAATAAGATGGGCATAATAGATTCTATCACAAAAGATTTAACTTCCGTGAGACTTCAGCAGGCCATCGTACTTTCAGAAATAGTAGGAAAGCCAAGAAGTAAAAATAGGAGAAGAAGAAGGAATATGCTTTAAAAGTGGGAGAATTTAAAATGAGTATAAAGGTGCTTATAGTTGATGATGAAAAGGGTATGAGAACAGTAATAAAAAAGATATTGGAAAGATCCGGAGGGTTTGAGGTCATTGGTGATACGGATAATGGAGAAGAGGCTATAAGCATATTTAGAGAGCATCGCCCTGAAGTGGTGTTCTTTGACATCGAAATGCCTGGAGGAAGCGGTATAGAATATGCAAAGGTATTAGCGGATATAGATCCTAAAACCATAATTATTTTTGCTACTGCGCACCAGGAATATATGTCAGATGCCTTTCAGCTGTACGCTTTTGATTATCTGGTGAAACCCTTCAAGGTGGAGAGAGTAATGCAGACTCTGGATAGGATAAAAAAGTTAAATAGACCTGCCTTTGGAGATGGCATAGATAAGATAATAAAGCAGGAAAAAGGCTTAGATAAACTTATGATAAAAAATAAGGAAGGGATAAGCTTTGTGGATACAAAGGAAATAGTTTTGGTGCAGAGAGAAGAAAGTTCAACTGTTATATATACAAAAACCGACAGCTTCATCACTTCTATTTCTTTATCAGATATAGAGGAAAAGTTAGATCCTTCTCAATTTTTCAGAAGCCATAAGTCCTATATAATAAATTTGTCCTTAATAACAAAAATATACCCATACGGAAGATGGACTTATATAGTTAAGCTTAAAAACACGGATAAGGATGCACTGCTTACTCATGAAAAATACGAAGAAATTAAAAAACTTTTCAGTATATAATAAAGAAAAATAATAGAGGGTAAAATAAAAGGTATCAATTTGGATATCTTTTATTTTTTGCTTTATTTTAAAACCTCTTTGATAATAGCTTAGAGCTTCAGAGCTATCAAAGCCTTTATTAACATTTTTCAGCATAGGCATTTCTTGCAAATATATTTAGAAAATTTATGTAAAACTAATTGACAAAGCATGCAATATGAGTATAATAATTATTAAACAATAATAATTATTGATTAGAAAACATAAAAATTAAATATAAAAGAATTTTAGGAGGTAATATAATTATGTCATTAGTAGGAACAGAAGTAAAACCATTTAAGGCATCCGCATTTAAAAACGGAGAATTTTTAGACGTTACAGAGGAAAGCTTCAAAGGAAAGTGGAGTGTAGTTTGCTTTTACCCAGCAGATTTCACATTCGTGTGTCCAACTGAATTAGAGGACTTACAAGATAATTATGAAGCATTAAAGGCTCTTGGAGTTGAAGTATATTCAGTTTCAACAGATACTCATTATACTCACAAGGCTTGGCATGACAGTTCAGAAACCATTAAGAAAATCACCTATACTATGATTGGAGACCCTTCACATACTTTATCCCGCAACTTCGATGTATTAATAGAAGCGGACGGTGTTGCTGATCGTGGCACCTTCATTATAGATCCAGACGGCATAATTCAAGCTTTGGAAATTAACGCTGGCGGAATAGGACGTGATGCAAGCGTTGTTGTAAACAAGATTAAGGCAGCACAATATGTTAGGAATAATCCTGGTGAAGTATGTCCAGCAAAATGGAAAGAAGGAGCTGAAACACTTAAGCCTAGCCTCGATCTAGTAGGAAAGATTTAAGTGGTAAGCCTATGATGCTAGATTCAGATATAAAGGCGCAATTATCCCAATACCTTCAACTGCTGGAGAGCGATATACTGATTAAAGTCAGTGCAGGCTCAGATGAAGCCTCCAGCAATATGGTGACTTTAGTGGAGGAATTAGCTTCAATGTCCTCCAGAATTAAGGTGGAGAAAGTACAATTGCCTAAAACGCCTAGCTTTAGTGTAAATCGTATTGGTGAGGATACTGGTATAACCTTTGCAGGTATTCCTTTGGGACATGAATTTAATTCTTTGGTGCTAGCTCTTCTGCAGGTAAGCGGAAGAGCACCAAAGGTGGATGAAAAAGTCATAGATAAGGTTAAAAGCCTTAAAGGTGAATATCATTTTGAAACCTATGTAAGCTTAACTTGTCATAACTGTCCAGAAGTAGTACAATCACTTAATCTTATGAGCCTTCTTAATCCTAATATTACTCATACCATGATTGATGGTGCTATGTTTAAAGAAGAGGTTGAAAGCAAAAACATAATGGCAGTACCAACAGTTTTTCTAAATGGTGAAGCTTTTAGCAGCGGTCGTATGACGGTGGAAGATTTCCTATCTAAGCTGGGAAGTACCTCGGATTTATCAGAATTTAATGATAAAGAGCCTTATGACATGCTTGTTGTAGGAGGAGGTCCGGCGGGAGCAAGTGCAGCGATTTATGCGGCACGTAAAGGCATACACACAGGTATTATTGCTGAACGCTTTGGAGGTCAGGTTCTAGACACTGTTGGTATTGAAAATTTCATAAGTGTGAAATACACAAAAGGTGCTAAGCTGGCAGCCAGCCTTGAGGAACATGTTAGGGAATATAATGTAGATGTGATAAGCTCACAGAGGGCTAAGAATTTAGAGAAAAAGGAATTTGTTGAGGTGGAGCTTGAAAACGGTGCTGTTTTAAGGAGCAAAGCTTTAATTATCTCAACGGGTGCTCGCTGGAGGAATGTGGGTGTACCAGGAGAAAAAGAGTTCAGAAACAAGGGAGTCACCTATTGCCCTCACTGTGATGGTCCTTTATTTAAAGGAAAGCATGTGGCGGTTATTGGCGGTGGTAATTCTGGTATTGAAGCAGCCATTGATCTTGCAGGTGTCGCAGCCCATGTAACTGTTATGGAGTTTATGCCTGAACTGAAAGCTGATGCTGTGCTTCAAAAGCGGCTTTACAGCTTAAGCAATGTAACAGTACTGAAGAATGTTCAAACCAAAGAGATTACTGGTACTGACAAGGTAGAAGGTATAAGCTATATTGAACGTGAAACTGGAGAAGTTAAGCATATTCAGCTTCAAGGAGTATTTGTTCAAATAGGACTTGTACCAAACACCGATTGGTTAGGGGAAGCAGTTGATCGTAATAAAATGGGAGAAATAATTGTTGATAGCCATGGTGCTACAAACATACCAGGAGTGTTTGCAGCAGGAGATTGCACTAATAGCCCATACAAGCAGATCATAATTTCTATGGGTTCAGGTGCAAATTCAGCCTTAGGTGCCTTTGATTATTTAATAAGAAATTAACTGAAAAGCCATTTTGCTAAGAGTTAGCAGGATGGCTTTTTTTGTGTTGACATTAACTGTATATACAACTATAATAAGCATATAAATTAGTTGCATATACAACTAGTTGAAAAACTGCATGCAGTGAATTAATTTAAGGAGAGGAATATGCCACAAAAAAGACAGGGAGGTTTCTTAATCTCTAAAATACATCAATTGGCGCAGCGGGTTTTTACTAAGAAGCTTAAGAGCTACGACCTTTACGAAATAAATTCAGCCCAGGGAAGAATAATTTTTGTTCTATGGCAAAATGATGGAATTTCCATACAGGAACTAGCAAGAAAAACTGCACTGGAGAAATCAACGCTTACTCGCATGCTTGAGAGACTTGAGAATCTAGGCTATGTACTAAGAATTCCATCAGAAGAAGACAAGCGGAAAACTATAATAAAGCTCACAGAGAAAAATGAAAAGTTAAAGGATGGCTATGAACAAGTTTCTAAGGATATGGTGGAGCTTTTTTATAGAGGTTTTTCTGAGGCCGAAATTGATGTGTTTGAGAGTTATCTAAAGAGAATCTATAACAACCTATATGAATTTGAAGATATCTTTAAGAAAGGAGAATAGCATATGAACAACGAGAAATCAAAATATTTCAAAGGTTTTTCAAAAGAAACAATAGAATTTTTGAGGGAGTTGAAGCAAAACAATAACAAAGCTTGGTTTGAGGAAAACAAGGATAATTATAAAAAGTTATTATTAACTCCACTGCAATATTTAGTTATGGATATGAGCCAGTACATATTATCTATTGATCCGCTTATGGAGGTAACCCCTTCAGCAGGTAAGACTATATCCAGAATATATCGTGACACAAGATTTTCAAAAGATAAATCCCCATATAAAGATACTATGTGGATTACCTTTAAAAGACCATCAAAGAATTGGAGCTCTAGTCCTGCTTTCTTCTTTGAAATATCACCTAATTCCTATAGATACGGCATGGGATTCTTCTCAGCCGATCCTCATACCATGGAATTGTTTAGAGGTAAAATTGACGCTTCCTTAGAAAAATTTAAAAAGGCAGTAAGTTTTTATTCCAAACAGAATACTTTTGTTCTTGAAGGCGATAGATATAAAAAGATTTTGGATAAAGGCAAGCCAGAGGATATATTGGATTGGTACCAAAGAAAAAGCTTGTATTTAGTAAATAACAAAAATATTGATGATACTTTGTTCAAGGAAGAACTAGTAACTGAATTGAAAACAAACTTTGCTTTATTAGCAGAATTTTATCATTATCTATATAGTATTAAAGAATTTTAAGATAATAGGGGTGTATTTAAATGAAAGAAGAAAATGTTATACTTAAAGCTTTAGAACTTGCAAATAGCTGTAAATTTGCTATGGTAGGCTCAAATGGAGAAGATGGATTTCCCAATATTAAATCTATGATAAAGATAGAAAATGAAGGCCTGGAAAAGGTTTGGTTTAGTACTAATACCTCAACCAAAAGGGTGGCTCAATTTAGAGAAAATCCAAAGGCATGTGTGTATTTTAGTGATTTTGATAATTGGTCAGGATTAATGCTGGTTGGAAATATAGAGGTTATAGAAGAGCCTAAAATAAAGGAAAGATTTTGGTCAGAAGGCTGCGAGGTATATTATCCTCTAGGAGTCACTGATCCAGATTATTGTATTTTATGCTTTACTCCTAAATGGGGAAATTATTATAAATCTTTGCATAATACAACCTTTGAAATTGGCTCTTAAAAGAGCCGATTTTTACCTAAACTCTTCACTCTTACTTAATAACAAATTCTAAATTTAAATGCTTAGTGTTGAAGCAGCTAAGCATTTTTTGTATCAAGTATATTAATTGCGTCTTCCATTGAGATCACATCGGCAAAGCGCTTGTGCCAAATGCTGTAATTATAAAATTCAAAAAGTTTTTCACCAGACAAATATTGATTATCGAAAGTAGAGTTTGTTTCTTTTGGCATAATTATTTTATATCCATAATCGAAAGCACTTTTACAGGTAGCATCAATGCAATATTCTGTTTGAAGTCCAACCAGCATAATGGAGTCTATTTGTTTACTCTCTAGGTAGTCTCTCAATGCTGTCTTATGAAAGGCGCTATTGTACTGCTTCTCAAAAATTGTTTCATTGTTTTTTGGTGCGATATCAGCATAAATCTGCCATCCATCTGTGCCATACTCTAGATCGCTGCCTTTTCCATCATCATGGCGTACATGTATAACTTCTTTATCATTAGCCCTTGCAGCAGAAATAAGTTTTTTAATGTTTTGAAGCACTTTCTGCTCATTATAAGGATGTTCTTGCATTAAAGCATTCTGCACATCTACCACTATTAAAGCTATATTACTCATGAAATTACTTCCCTTCTCAATATATGAGTATTTTTAAAACATAGTTTTATTATAAAAAATAATATATAATTTGTATAACAAATAATTTTGCTTAAATTAATCTATAGTATCGATAATAGGAGAAAGTGACTATGAATTATGATTTCTACAAGACCTTTGTTGTACTGGCAGAAACTAAAAACTTCTCGAAAACAGCTGAAAAGTTAAATATAGTTCAGTCCACTGTATCTAATAGAATACAGGAGCTTGAAAAATATCTTGGAGTTAATTTATTTTCAAGGAATAATAAATCTGTAGCATTGACTCAAGCTGGTACATATTTTATTAATTATGCAAAACGAATGGTAGCAATTGAAGAAGAGAGCATTACTATGCTAAACAGCTTAAGGTATAGAGATACTCTTAGAATAGGAACGGTACACTCTCTCTATTCAGGGTATATTAAAAAGGCTGCTAAGAAGTTTATGAAGCTTAATCCAGATGTATCGCTAGAAGTCATAATAAATCATACTCCTAATATATTAGAACTGCTTTCGGATAATCTCATAGATGTGGCTTTTGTGTTTACTCTTCCAAAATCAAATAAAATGACCTGTTACAAGGTATTAAAGGATGAAATTATTCTAGTTACTCAAAATTCAAAGGAGTGCAAAGACGAGATTTTTATAGAAGATTTAAAAGACATGACTCTTTTATATGCAGATACTGGAGAAAGTTTTATTAAATACGTTGAGGAACAAATTCACAACAGGCTTGACTTTCAGCTTAGCATAGATCAAATATCTGAAGTTGTGGAGTACTTATGCGAAGGCTTTGGATATTCCTTTGTGCTAAAATCAATGGTAGTAAGTTATATTGAAAGTGGAGTTTTAAAAGAAGTAAAAATAAAAAATGCTCCTATCTGGTCTGTGGAGGGATATATTGTATTTGAAAGCAGCAGCATAAAAAAGGTACTAATAGATACATTCATCAAATTACTGTAATGAAGATTTTTAAATTATAAGTAGGAAGCCGCTGCCAAATTCTTTTATAAATCATAAAACTTTTAATTTGTTACTTTTTTTTCATAAAAAGAATGATGGTTATAAGTGATAAAACTACTGAAATTATTGAAAGCTTAAAGTGAAAGTTTAAGTCGCTTCCTTCAGGATGAAATTTGATCCACAATCCGCAAATTATTGTGGATATAAGCAATACAATTGATGATATTCCCATAATTTTTAATAAGGTCATATTATTCTCTCCTTTCCTCAACCGTTAGTTACTTTTTATATGGATAACGAATTTGTGCTATTTGATTAACAAAAAGTACTAAAGCTAGGATTTTAATTAACCTATTCTTTTTGTATAATGTATAGTTGATAACTGTGGCGGCTGGGAAGTATATTCTTGAAAGTTGATCAAATATTAATCCTATTGAAATGAAAGAAAACATAGGTAGTAAACCATAACCGGGTAAATACCAATCAACTACAATTAAAGAGACTATTGCTATAAAAAAGGATAGTATTGACCAGGATCTTAATTTTTTTTGATTCATAATTAGTTTTCATCTCCTAAAAATAAATTAACCTGCATATCTATGAAGGCGTTACGCTGCTCTTCATCAAAAATATTTATACCGCTATATCTTAGAAAATCCTCTGAACGCAAAAATATCAATTGCATAAAAGAAATCATTTGATAAGCAATAATCCTGCAGTCGGCATCACTTTTTTTATCTCCAAAATGCTTTTTAATAATTGGAAGAACATCGAAAGGTTGAGTGATTTCAGCTTGAAGCAGAATGTAAGGAAGATTTATTTTTGTAAATTTACTGTAGGAAACTGTTAAATTACATAGGTCATAAAGCATTTTTCTTAATTGTTCTTTTGGAGAAAAATTTTCATAGCTCATGGACTTAAGGTTATTAGCTGAATCCGCAATAATTCTTTCTATTGCAATATTTATCAAAGTTTCTTTGGATTTAAAATGATAATTGATCATAGCTAAATTTGTGTTTGCCTCCGCAACTATTTGACGAGCAGTAATTTCAGTTACAGCTTCACTTTGGGATAAAAGCTTAACAGTTGCTAATATAAGGTTTTCCTTTGTATTATCTTTTTTCATAATATCCTCCTTAAAAATTAAACATGTTTAATACATGTTTAATTTTACTCTTGGGCATATTATATGTCAAGAAAAAATGCTTCTTTTTATAAACTGGCTATAAAGCAATAAATATAGGTAATACAATAAAAGCCTGGGAGCCAGTATTTGACTATCCATAAGCCTTTACAGATAATAAAAGCCCTGAGACTACACTCAGGGCTTTAAAACATGTATTTATTTGGTGAATTCTTCTACTGTTTTCAATATTTTTTCTTTGTAATGGTCAACTAAAGCCTGTATTTTATTTAAAACCTCTTTGTTTATTACATAGTAGGCTCCTATATAAGCGATATCTAAAAAACCTACCACTTTATTGTTTTCTATTACTGGGAACAAATATATGCTGTGTATATCTAAAACTTGAAATTCTTTTTGGGGAACTTCAAGCTTGTGAGTATTTTCTACTGCTACATATTTTTTATTCCGCACTAAATCTATAAGCACAGGAGATTTTTCTATTATAGTAGGGTAATCCTCTCTGTGGAATTTCTTCCATTCCTCAAAGCTAAATAGAGCTGAATCGCCTTTGTAAAAAGGAAAAGCTTGAACTTCATTTTTTACGGTAAGATAGGCAAGTTCATCTAATTTAATTATCTTTTTTAAATCTTCTTTTATCTCGTAAAATACTTCCATATGATACCTTCTCCTAATTAATTTTTTTTATTCTATCTGCGTCTATAAATATTTCTGTACCGTCAGTAACCACTTCTACAACTAGTGGAGAAGTCCTATTTATAAATAGATGCTTTATATTATCTATTTCATCAACAGAATTGATGGTTACTGCCTCAACCCCTATAGCTTCAGCTATAGAAGCGATATTGCTTCTTTCAAATTCTATTTTACCTTTACATAATCTTCCCATAAATACTTTTGAGCCGTTTCTAACAAGACCTAACATAGAATTGTTTATAATAAAGTATATTATAGGCATGTTGTATTCTTTGGCGGTAAATAGCTCAGAACCATTCATGTAGAAGCTTCCGTCTCCTGAAACCACTGCGCAGGGCCTATTTGTATCTGCTAGGTATGCTCCCATAACTCCAGCAATTCCTGTTCCCATGCAGGCGTAATTAATACTTGTTAAATAATCTATTCCATTAATTATAGGCATATACTTGAATATGTAATTAAAGAAATCTCCCATGTCCCCTATTATTCGAGTATCCTTTGGCAGCGCTTCTGGTAATCTTTCAAATAATAATCTTAAGGATAGTCCAGTGTGATTTTTTTCATAGGGTTTATTTGCTATAGGTTTGTTGAACTCATCTTCCTTTTCTTTCACATTTCCCTGAATAATAGGTAATGCCTTTTTTAAATCATAATATACAGATATATCTTCAGTAAATACTTTATTGAATTCTTGCTTGTCCCAGTCAATTCTTATAACTTTTTTATTTTTCACCAAACTATTATTGTAATCTCTTGTGGCTGTTTGTCCTAAGGAAGAGCCTAAAATTAATAGGCAATCTATTTCCTCTTTTTCTATATATTCCACAGCTCCATCAGTGGAACAGAAACCATAGTTTCCTATGTAGTAATGAAAATCGGAATTAATTACACCCTTTGCATTAGGAGTGGATATGATAGGCCATTTTAGCTTTGTACTCAAGCTTTTTATTTCTTCTCCCAAACCTCTAGAGCCTTTTCCAGCTAAAATAACACCATGCTTAGCTTTGTTTATTTCAATTATAGCTTCATCTAAAGCATGGACATCGCCTTCAATTGTGGAGAAAATTGTTTTTTCAGTTTTAAGTGTTCCATTAAATTCTTCAAGCTGTACATCAAAAGGTATTGATATTAATACAGGACCGCAAGGAGGAGTAGTAGCTATTTTAATGGCTTTTTCAATTTCGTATATGGCATCTTCTTCGTTCAATATATTCTTAGCATATTTTGTTATAGAGCTTACCATTTTTGCGTTATCTAATTCCTGCAAAGCTCCCTTACCTTGAAAAGCTCGTTTTACATCACCACATAATATAAGCATAGGAACCTTGTTCCTTTTAGCATCATTTATACCATTTATGGAGTTGCCCACTCCAACGCCGCCGGCTATAAGGCATACTCCTATTTTTTTAGATAAATCTGCGTACTTTGAGGCGGAGTATGAAGCTCCAGCTTCATTTTTAGTAATTATATATTCTATATCACTGTCATTTAAGGCATCGTTAATTCCTGCGAAGGTGCTTGCAGGTAAACCAAAGATATATTTAACATCATTAATTTCCAATAATTTTACTATTGCTTCAGATATTCTCAATATTTTCCTCCTTTATAACATGTTTTATATATATTTTTACTTAAACTTCTTTAAAACGACACAAAAGAACATTTTTTGCCCAAGAATAAAAAAGAATATCTCTAATTGAGATATCCTTTTTTATATTAATAACCTACAGATTTTAACCATGCATCTGCTTCTTTTTCATCTGTAAATGCATTAGGTGGTACAGGTGTATTTCTACCAGTTCTATTCATTTGCATTTTTACAATAGCACTTTCAACAATAAGAGCCGCATGAGCAAATCCATGCTCAATGCAATATTGAACATGAGCATTCATTTCATCTACATTGTTAGCTATTTGATAATCTCTCATATCACATAATTTAGCCCATTTGCTTCCCTTAAATGCAGGAATTACTTTTTCTTTATAGTCCTTGTCCATTCTTGCTAAAGCGTCGCTTGTGAACTGACCTTTAAAATGATTTTCGTAAACTATTTTTCTTTCAGCATCAACCTTTAATTCGTATAAGCCTTGAGGATCTTTAATTTCTAACATTTTTACAACCACCTTTATCTTTTAGTGTTGGTCATAAACTTGACCATGTCATAATTATACATTATTTTTTAAAAATTGACAATTAATAATGAAAATATCCATTTTTTTTGTATAATTTAATAAATGAATCAACACTAAATTAAAATAATGCAAAGGATATGTATAGTTTGCTTATATTAAGTCATAAATGGATGAATTATAATTAACATATAAAATCAAGTGCGTAAAAATAAATAGCAGATGGGTAATCCACCTGCTATCATTTAAAGTTCGTTTTTAAATATTTCTTTTATTTCATCTAAAATTTTAATTACAATATATCAAATAATTGAATATGATTAAATATTAACTGAATATTTTATAAAAAAGGGTATATAAATTAACAAAAAATACAATATTTTAGGAATGATTAAGAATATACCTTAATTAATATAAGAATTCATATTAAGAGGAGAGCATATCATAATAGTTTAATAAAGGAATAACCTAGCTTTAAACCATAGAATACTAATATAGCACCGCAAATTATGTTAATCCACTTTATTAGTTTATTGAATTTGCTTTTGAATATAGATATAAATGTAGCTAAGCTGTTAAACCATAGAAAAGAAGCTGTACATACTCCTATTATGAAATATTTGGACATTTCTTTAGGCAGTGAAGCATGGAAGCCTCCAAGCAGCAGTGAGCCGTCAATTATTGCTTGAGGATTAAGCCAAGTAACTGCAAAGCAGGAGAGAATTGTCTTGATAAGAGAACTGTCTATGTATTCACTTTCAGAGATTTCAGAAGAGGAGCGAAATAGTCCTATACCGATATAAGTGACAATAATTGCACCTAATAAAAGGATTGCTTCCTTTAGTATGAGAAATTTTTCAACTAAATAACCTATTCCAAAGAAGCAGGAAAGAGCGAGGGAAATGTCAAAGAAGACGGTTATAAGAGACACTTTGTAAGTCTCAAATTTGCTTTTTATTGCAGCGGTATTTATAACGTATAAGTTTTGAGTACCAATAGGTGCTACATATGCGAGTCCAAAAAGTAGCCCCTGTAGTAAATATTTAAACATGATTTATCACATCCTAGTAAACATTAACAATATATATATAACTATGAAAGACAGTAAACACTGACCAAGTAATCTTCTTCTGGAAAATCTCCAAGAAACTTAAAGCCTGCATTGGAGTAAAAATTTTTTAAGACTTTGTTTCCAGCCCAACAATCTAAATATAGTGATTTTTTAGAGGAATCAGAGATTCCTTTTGCATAAGCAATAGCGTCAAGTCCTATATTTTTTCCTTGATATTCAGGCAGCACAGCTATCCTGTAAAGATAAAAACCTTCTTCTTTAATGATAGAATTTAATGAAGAAATATCTATAGGCTTCAAAGAGAAAGTTCCAATTAATAGATTGCCAAAGGTAATAATATAGATATTTTCATCTTTTACATCTTTATTTATCTCCTCGGTATTCGAAGGGTATGTCCATTGATTTATATTTTTTTCATGTAAATGTAAAGTAACAGCATTAAGCAGTTCAACTAATCTATTTGTATCTTCTTCTTGTGCTAATTTAATGTTTATTTCCATGGTTAATACTCCTTTATTTTTTTTCAATTAAATAGCCTATATTATGCCTAAGCTTGTTATCCCACTTCCTGTATCTAAAACATTCATTATTTCAAGGTTAGCCATATGTGACAACAACTGAGACAAAATTGTTTTATGAGCTTATGGCATGCAAATACCTCCTTATTTTAAGTGTTTTATAAAATATAGAACTAAATCATCATCATTTCTGAATTCTCCATACTGCTCCAATTGTTTGTCATTATACCAAACGCCTGTGCCATCCGGGATGTAGCCGCGCTTTACATATATTTTTTGAGCGGAGCCATATCCATGATGAAGCCCCACGCCTAGAGATACAAATTCGCTTTTTTCTCTTGCAACAGCTTCTGCTGCATCCATAATTCTATTGCCTATGCCTCTTCTCTGATATTTAATGAGCACATTGAAATCAGCAATTTCAGGTATATTTTTATGAACAAAGGGTCCTGACTGAGCATGGGGAAGAATGGTAACATAGCCTGTCACATTATCATCCATCTCAGCAATAACTACAGATCTTTCATTATTCTCTTGCTGATGATAATATTCCATGAATAAATCATAGGGTTTGTTCCAATTTTGAAGTTGAAAACCATTGACCAGCTTTTCTATATCACTTTTTACCATAGAGCGTATAAGCAAATTTTCATTACTATAATAAATCATTTTATTACACCTTCTTAAGAATAATATTTGCTCGCTTTTTTATGTTTGCTAAAAGGGAAGGGTATGTTTTGCAGAGCAGGTAGTTTCAACAAAGTTATTTTTGTCATATAATTTAACCAATTTCTTTATCTACTTGCTGCTGCACTCTTCCAAAGGAAATATCCTTGTTTTCCCCGCCTGTAGTTAAAAAACCCTTTGCCAAATCTTCAACAGTAGCTTCTAATACATTCATAAATTGTCCATAGGCAAAATTAAATTTAGGATCCTTTTCATCTTGTCCAAAAACAGAATAAATGAGACCTTCAATCATTTGATCCACACCCCATAATTTTAAGTGATTAATACAGTATATTATACAATAAGTGCAAAGAAAATTGTTGATTTGATGTAAATTATTTCATTATGTTGTATAATAAAACCAATAAAGCTTCATTGGGAGGAGATAAAAAATGCTTCATCTTGGCTCTATATATTTAATTGTTAAGAATTTTGAAAAATCTATAGATTTTTATGAGAAACTATTAGAAATGAAGGCATCAACACAAAAAGCTGACAAGTTTGCTGAATTCATATTCGAAGGAAAATGTATTTCTATGATGAATGAAAAATATCTTAAGGGGCACAATTACAGGGATGGGGATTATAAATTTGTTATGAACTTTTGGATTGAGGATTTGAATGAAGAATATGAGAGAATAAGTGAGCTTAATATAGGTAAGATGACAGAAATTAAACAAGCTAATTCTACTTATTACTATTTTCAGCTAAGGGATCCTGACAATAACGTAATAGAGGTTACAGGAGAATATCACCTTTAATTAGCAGATAAAGTGATATTCTTCAAACTTCTTGAGACCTGATTTATGGTCTAGATTTTTTCTCATAATGATTCTGCCAATCTCCACAATTTCCAAGCTTTTTACCTAAACTAAAATAATTATAAGGAGCATAAAGTACAGGATCTAATTTTAATAAATCTATCATCTCTTTGTCCATATTCTTAAACTCTTCTGCAATTTGGATGTTTTTTATTTCGCTTACAAATATATGACTGTCGTTTAATTCAACAGTTTCGGCTACTTCACATTCGACAACCCATTTACTGCTAGCTAAAATGGGAACCTTAAGAGAACTACCATCTGTAAACTCATATTTTACTTTATCTTTTATTCCCTCATCTCCATGTGTACATCCAAAATAGTCTGCCAGCCAAAGCATGTCCGAACTTACTAGATTTGCAGAAAAAACCTTTGAGCGCTGAATGTTTTCTTTTGTTCTTTTTTTACCGCCTACACCAAGCATAATATGAGGACTGCCATTCCAATTAAAGCCTATCCAGGTTATTACGCCAAAGTTAGGGGTATAGTCCTCGTTATATGTGCCTATTACGTACATAGGCTGAGGACAAAATATCCGTTCAGGTTCAATATTAATCTTTTTCATCTTAAAACCGCCTTATAACACAATCTAAATCAATTGCTTTGTTAAAAATCCTTAATATCTATTTACTTAAGCCATTATTTGCACTACAATGTTATAAAGTAAACTAATAGTTTACAAGAATTGCTATTAGTTTTGGAGGAAGAAGCTATGGGTGCAAATGAACGAAAAGAAAAAGAAAAGGAAATCCGAAGAACGGATATAATTCAGGCGGCGGAAAGAGTATTTTTCACAAAGGGATATGACGCAGCTACTATGGATGATGTAGCTAAAGAGGCTGAATTCAGTAAAAGAACAATATATGTATATTTTAATAGCAAAGAACAGATATATTTTGAAATCATGGTGAAGGGCTACAAAATTTTAATTAGCATGTTAAAGACTGATATGGAAGATAAAAAAACAGCTAATTCTTTAGATACTTTACGGCAGATCGGCAAGACTCTTTATAGATTTAGTAAGGAATATACAGATTATTTTAAAGCTATCATGGAATATGAAAATGGAGAACTGGATTTTTCAAGAGAGGAACTTAACAAGACCAAGGAAGAGTGTTATGAGCTTGGAGAGAAACTTTTTTCTTACCTAACTTCAGCATTAGAAAAGGGAATTAAAGAAGGGGAAATTAGAAAAGATTTAGACGTGGTAAATACAGCAATAGTGTTATGGGCAAGCGTTATAGGGGTATTTAATACAGTAAATAAGAAGAAAAATTATATTATGGAATATCACAAAAGAAAACCTGAGGAACTTATACAAGCAGCTTTTGATGTTTTAGTAAGATCAATAGAAATTTAGAAAAGGAAGGATAATATGAGAATCAGGAGTGTGAGAAAATTGGGCATAACCATATTTGCAGCTATTGCAGTACTAATAGCCTTAATATTTATTATATTGCTACTAGCAAGTGGTATTTTTTCTAAGCAAAGGTATCTGGAATCGTGGAATAAAAGTTATTTTAAAAAACTTGACGATCCAAGGCTTCAACTAGCTGCTCATGGTCTTTTAGCAGCAAACGGACACAATATGCAGCCTTGGAAGATAAAACTAGATGAAAATAAAAATGTATTTTATTTATATTCGGACAGCAAAAGGCTTACAAAAGAGGTAGACCCATTTTCCAGGCAGGATATGATTACTCAGGGGACTTTTTTAGAATATGCAAGAATTGCAGGGGATAAGCTTGGGTATAAAACGGATATAGTTCTTTTCCCAGAAGGGGACTATGATGAAAATAATCTTGAAAATAGCATGGACAAGAAGCCTGTGGCTAAAATAACTCTTACGAAAACTCAGCCCAAAGACAATCCCTTATATGACTTTATGTTCCTTCCAGATACTAATAGATCTGCCTATGATAAAACAAAATTGAATTCTGAAGAAATAAAACAGCTTGAAGATGTAAATACCTATGAAAATATGGATATAAACATTTTTCAAGATGAAAAAAATGTAGCGATTCTAAAAAATTACGCCATAGAAGGCGCTAAAATTGAATCCAGCCTTCATCGAATGAATGTGGAATCTGCAAATGTTTTTCGTCCCAACGAAGCTGAAAAAAATAAATATAGATATGGTTATTCAGTAGAGGGACAAGGAACCTCTGGAATTATGAAATATATATTGCAGGGGCTTGTCACCATATTTCCTTCTTTTAATGATGAAAAAGCTTCCGCTAATACATATGTAAAATCTACTGAGATGGAGGCTGAAAACACCTCTACTTACGCCCTGATAATATCTAAGGATAATACAAGGAAGCAGCAGGTGGAGAGTGGTATGATCTATAGCAGATTTGTTTTACAGGCCCATGCATTAGGCTATGTAATGCAGCCTCTCAGCCAGGTATTGGAGGAATATCCTGAGATGAAACAGCAGTATACAGGCATTCATAGTGAGTACGCTTCAGAGGGTGGTACTATTCAGATGTTTCTTCGACTAGGTAAAACTACAAAAGAAGTACCTCAGACCATGAGAAGAGATGTGATGGATTTAGTTAAATAAGTTTATCATAATGGCATGAAGTGAAGAAAGCTTTATGCCATTATAATTTCTGAATCAAAGAATCTTTTCTGAAAATCTACCAGAGCTTTTAGTCGTTCTTTCAAGTTAGCAGGTCTTTTCAAAGCATACAGCTTTAGGGTTGTTCACGTATTTTCCGTAGTTAGATATTCGATAATACCCCCTATTTTCATAGAAAGAAACCGCTTTACGGTTTATCAATCTAGTTTCAATCTTTATGGAAGAGTAACCCATTTTCTTGGCTTCAGTTTCAAGATATACAAGAATTTTGCTACCTATACCCTTGGATTTTTCCTTAGCGAACATTCTTTTTATTTCCACTGTATTTTCATCCATAGGACGCATTCCTCCACAGCCCAAGGCTTTTCCATCTTCGTCATAGGCAATTACAAATAATGATCTTGGGACACAAACATCTTCTGGATTGAAGGAGGCTTTTCCGCTGTCTCCTGTTATAACCTCCAGACTTTGTGATAGTTCTTCCATTAACTTAAGTGCATCTTCTGAATAAGGGCTTTTCGCAATAATTTTCATTTATGTCATCCTTTCTAAATTTTACGCTTTAGCTTTAGTATGAACTCTGGCTGAGTCACATATTCCAGGTATTGTACACTTCCATCATAATCAAGATACGCTTGAAATCTTTGCCTTATGGCTGGAGTTGTAATCATGTTTAGTACTTTCTCTTTTTTTACCCAGCGAGAATCTGAAGTTTCCTCAGAGGTACACAAATTACCACCTACATAATTACAAATAAAATCCAACATAACCTTTGTAGGCACAGTTTCTACACCATTATAGCCTTTATGTGAAGCTGTATTAGAAGAAATAGCAAAGAGTTTTTCTACAGTTACCTCAAGACCGCTTTCCTCCATTATTTCTCTGATAACTGCATCAGGAATATTTTCACCAATCTCTACTTGTCCACCAGGAAAAACCCAACCACCATAATAAGTTTTAACTAATAAAATTTCATCATTAACATTTTTTACTATACCAGCAGCAGCTACTATATGAGTAGGCATTACCATTCTTGTCATCCTTTCCGCACTTAATTTACACTTTTTTTTGTAATGGCTTCAGCAAAAGCTCTATAGGCGAAAACCTTCAGCTTTTTTTGCCTTTCTTTTCTAGAAGGCTGAGTTATTCTTCTATGCAGCCATTCTAAATTCAACTTTTTCCAAATTTTAGGGGTAGTCTTCACTTTTCCAGTAATAACATCTAGGCTTCCACCTACTCCAAAAACCACTTTTGTATTAAGCTTATGCTTATATTTATAGATCCATTTATCTGCCATAGGGGAGCCTAAAGCTACTATTAAAATATCTGGAGATGAATTTTTTATAGCATTAACAATAGAAGCTTCTTCTTTTTCGTTGAAATATCCGTTATGTCTGCCAGCAATTTTTACATTGGGATGATTACTTTTTATATATTCTTCAGCCTTTTGGTTAACCTCTTCCTGAGAACCTAATATGTAAAAAGACCAGCTTTTTTCATTACCAATTTCAAGACATTTAAGAAGCAAGTCATAACCAGTTACTCGTTCAGGTACGGGTTCACCTTTTAATTTTGAGGCAAAAACTATACCTATACCATCCGGAGTAATTAAATCTGCGTCTAGAGATATCTTTTTTAATTCTTCATCCTCCTGAATCTGAACAGCTATTTCAGGATTTGCAGTTATTATATGGAATGTTTTATTGCTGCTGTCAGATATCTTGTTATCAATTAAATTCACAGTTTCCTTTAGAGTAAGCTTTGAAAAGTCTATTCCTAAAATATTTACACAGTTCATATTTCACCAACTTTCTTTGGTAGCTGTTATCATAAGCATTTGTTTTTCAATGCACACGTTAATTTTTGAGGCGTCTATAAATAGATAATAAATAAAAAACTCATATATCTTTACCTATCATGGCCATGCTATCCAAATTTAAATAATTATTTTTTAAATAGAATTTACTTGTGTTATTTCCTTTTGAAGTAAATAAAATTATGGTGGTAACTCCCATTTTCTTTAGATGGGCTTCTAACTCCCTAAGAAGTTTACTCCCAATTCCTTGACCCTGAAGCTCATTTGATATAAACAGTTCTCTCAAGTTATAGTGAATACCATTGTAGAATTGCTCATATGTACCTAAAATTGCACCTTTTATTTCGTTATTTTCAAGATATAATACTCCTTCAAAATTTGGAGAGATATAAATATCGCTTAATCTTTTATAAGCAGTTTCTAGTGTCCACTCATCATTCCAAGGCTTAGAATTGAATACTCTTATATAGAGTTCAGTACATTTCATTATATGTTCATTTGTTATATTAAAAACAGTATCCGTATTAACTCCCCCTTAAATGTTATGAAAAAAGCCTTATATGTTTCAATTGCGTGACTATACGCCGCAGCTTTTTATTTATAATACTGGTGTTATCAGGTGTAAGTTGAATGTGAGACATTGAAGCTATCTGCTCTACTACAGCTTCAATAGACATATGGTCCGTGTAAATATGATATTTAAAAGTATCGTCGGATAGACCTTTTAAGCATCTATCTATTTGGTTAGCTGGCCAAGATTTGCTTCCATCTCCTCTTCCTTTCAATCTTTTTAGCAGAGTTTATTTTGAGGCCATTAAGGTATAATGATCAACGCATATTTCAGATTTTCTTAAGGCACCATTTATCCATATAACCATGATAAAACCTCCAAAAGAATCGCATTTTTGTTATTAATACGAATATAGCAGTTTCACAGGTTTATATTAACATTCTATAAAGTTTAGATTATTTTTTATAGGCGTTTATATAATAATATTTTGAGTCCTGCTTTTGGGAATTTATATAACAATAATCAAGATGAAATATTTTTTCTATATAAAAATTATGAAATAAATTGATGATATCTTCACGATCAGCATAGAAGTGAGGTACATTACATTCTGGTCCGATCTGTTTGTTTATTACCGTATTTTCATCTAATTTCGGGAAACCAGATTTACAAAAATCCCAAGAGTCTTTAGAACACATAGAAGTAAATATTTCTCCTCCTGGTTTTAAAACTCGTTCAATTTCACTTATAATTTTTTTCATGCCCTCTGAGTCTGTATGAGAAATAGAATGGTATGCAAATAAGCAATCAAAATAATTATCAGCATAAGGAAGCTGAAGCATATCTCCAAGTGTAACATCAATAGATAAATTTTCATTTATAGCCCACTCTTTTAAATAACTTACGGAATATTGGGAAATATCTATAGCTGATACTTGAAAGCCCTGCTTTGCGAAAAATATAGAATGCCTTCCTAAGCCAGAACCTAAATCTAAAATTTTTTTAAATCCTAATTCTCGCCACTTATTAGCAAAAAAATAACTATATTCTGCGGGTTTTAGCCAGGGTGATTGATTTGCCTTTTCCCAGTCCCAACCTTTTGAATTCACCATTTATAACATCTCTCCTTTTAAATAAGAAATAAAATAAATTTCGTACCACCCAAATCATCACGCAAGATTACATTCATCTGGTAAGGTTGCAGCAATATTCTTTTAAAATATAGCCCACTAGCAGGACTTCAATATTTCTGATTAATAAACGTTTTCTATTTGTATAATGAAATTCAGCCATAAAAATAAGAATATAGTAAACAAGATAAACTTAACCGCTATTATATTGACAATTATAACATACGTAACCATAAAATCCATATATTTAAATAAAAAATAGGTTTTTAAAGATTATTTTGATAATTTTACGATTTTACTATGGATATAAATGCTATTTTAAAAAATATTCCTTGAAAATATAATATTAAAATTAATTTTTTAATGCTTTTCGTTATTTACTATAGAGCATTAATTTTTATTAATAAATATATTAATATGTAAGGATGCATATTAATGTATTTATCCTTTAAAAACTTTACAATTTTTTTTTAGTAGTTTATAATTTTATTAATTACTAATGCGTTATTGAAAAGGGGAAACTATATGCGAATAGACACAAGTGAAAAATGGCTTCCTGTATTTGAGGCTCTTGCCAGTGATGTAAGGTTAAAAATAATTCAGCTTTTATCTGTTAAATCTATGAATGTTAAAGAGATTGCTCAGGAATTAGAACTGAGCAGTGCTATAATTACTATGCACATAAATAAGCTTGAAAAAGCAGGCATCGTATCCTCAGAAAGGACTAGAAGCAAAGGCGGAGTTCAAAAGATATGCAGTTTATCAATGGATGCTATTGAAGTTGAATTTCCTAATGTTAAGGGAGAAGGAAGAAAATTTCATGAATTTATAGTCCCCATAGGTCAATATACTGATTTTCAAGCCACACCTACCTGTGGCTTAGCTACCACTGAGAAACAGATTGGATATTTTGATGATCCTAGATATTTTCTTGATCCAGAGAGAGTAAATGCAAAGATATTATGGTTTACTCAAGGGTATGTAGAATATAAAATTCCTAATTATATGCTGACAAGTGAGACACCAGAGGAGCTTGAAATATCTCTTGAAATAGGTTCTGAAGCTCCGGGGTATAAGGAAACCTGGCCTTCAGATATTTCGTTTTTTATTAATGAGGTGAAGCTTGGAGAGTGGACCAGTCCTGGGGATTTCGGCGGCGAAAAAGGCATTTATACTCCAGCTTGGTGGAGCATAAATATAAATCAATATGGTATGCTAAAGGTAATTAGAGTTACTAGCTCAGGAACCTTTATTGATGGAAAAAAAATATCAGATGTTACTATTCATGATATAGACATTAATTCTAAGCTTTGGACTTTTAGAATCGGAGTATTGGAAGATGCTGAACATGTAGGAGGGCTGACTATCTTTGGAAAAGGCTTTGGTAACTACAATCAGGATATTGCGTTAAAACTTTTTTATAAGTAGCTTTGATATGGAACCTAAATAAAAACAACCTAGAAATGCAGCAAAAAGAGTACATTTCTAGGTTGCTTTTTATTTCAAATTATTTTTGTTATTCATCCTTCTGCCACTTAGATTTTGATGGATTAGGACAATCTTTATTGGCAAGCAGGGCTCTGATTTGAACTATACATCCGCATTGTCTGCAGGTGGTATCATAGTCAAGATATGTGCAGCTGCTGCACTGCACAATCCTATCATTATAAATGTTTTGAGAAACTAAATCGAAACTATTGCTTGTCACTATTTCATCTATCATCTTTTTTATATCTTCGGAAACTATTCTCACTGATGCGCTGCAGCCTTTGCAATTTTCTATATATGCCATGATATGTTCACTCTAAAATATATAGTTTATTGAAGTTCTAAAGTTACTACAGACATAGGAGGAAGCAGAGCTTTAAGTGTATTTCCATCAATATTTGCTCCTGAAAATGCCCTTGGAGCTACTTTTTCTGGCTCTTCAAAGGTGTTATAATCAGTCATATTATCAGCAGTTAAAATTATCCCTGTAACTTTGCTTAACTTTTCGCCTCTAATCTCACAAGAAATATCTGCGCTTTCTTTAGGGTTAAGGTTACATAAAGAAACATGTATTTTTCCTTCGCTGTCAACAGAAGCAGTAGCTGTTACCTGAGGAACGGTTTCGCCCCCGAAACTATATTCCGCTGATTTAATATTTAAGTCTAGCAATTCAGCATCTTGATGCACCTTGTACATATTAAATGCATGATAGGTTGGGGTAAGAATCATCTTTGCTCCTTCAGTAAGGATAACAGCTTGGAGAACATTTACAGCTTGAGCTATATTAGCCATTTTTACTCTATCACAGTGCTTGTGGAATATATTGAAGTTGATGCCTGCTACCAATGCATCTCTTATTGTATTTTGCTGATACAAGAATCCAGGATTTGTTCCAGGTTCAACATCGAACCAAGTTCCCCATTCATCTACAATCAAGGCAACTCTCTTATCAGGATCATACTTGTCCATTATAGTAGAATGTTTTGTAAGAAGTTCGTCCATATGGAGAGTCTTTTTCATGGTGATTATCCATTCATTTTCATCAAATTGAATTGCAGAGCCTTTTTTGCTCCATTCACCAGGTACTGTATAATAATGAAGGCTCAAACCATCCATGTATGGACCTGCTTGCTTCATCAAAACATCTGTCCAATTATAATCGCTGCTGTTAGGACCGCAAGCAATTTTGTATACTTTATTGTTGCCAAAATTTCTTACATAGGTAGCATATCTTCTGTATAAATCAGCATAGTACTCAGGTCTCATGTTTCCGCCGCAGCCCCAGCTTTCGTTACCTACACCAAAGTATTTAAGCTTCCAAGGTTCTTTTCTTCCGTTTTCTGCTCTTAAATTGGACATAGGAGACTCGCCGTCGAAGGTCATGTATTCAACCCATTCTCTCATTTCCTGCACTGTGCCGCTGCCAACGTTTCCACATATATAAGGCTCTGTTTCTAGCAAATCACATAATTCAAAGAATTCATGGGTTCCGAAATGATTATTTTCAACTACACCGCCCCAATGAACATTTATCATTTTAGGTCTGGATTCAGCAGGCCCAATGCCATCTTTCCAATGATATTCATCTGCAAAACATCCGCCTGGCCATCTCAATACTGGAATTTTAAGTTCTCTAAGAGCATCTACTACATCTTTACGAATTCCGTTAATATTAGGTATTTCAGAATCCTTTCCTACCCAAAAACCACCGTATATACATCTTCCAAGATGCTCAGCAAAATTTCCATAAATATTTCTATTAATCTGACCTTTTTTTACATCTGTGTTGATAATCACATTGCTCATGATAAACCACCTTTCTGTAATACACATATAATTAATATTTTGTTTAATAACTTAATATTTTTATTAATTATATCACCTTTCAAACAATGGTTCAATAACTTTATTGAAAAAGATTTCATACAAAAGTATTGGGCAGAAAAATCAGCTTAAGCTTACTATGAAATTAATTTTATACATTCTACATAAATGGTTATTCAAGTAATACAATTATGGTATAATTTTCATATATTATTTATTTTGAAAGGAAGAAAATAATTGAGAAAGTATTATATTGATAATATACGAACTCTAGCCATACTACTTCTTTTTCCATTTCATACTTGCCGCATATTCAATTCTTTTGAAACCTTTTATGTGGTAGGAAAGCCTAATGCCATTTGTGATAATTTTATAAGGCTCACCTCTGAGTGGTTTATGCCTCTGCTGTTTACTATTGCTGGAATTAGTACCGCACTGGCATTGAATAAGCGTTCAACTAGACAATTTATAAGAGAAAGATTTTTTAAGCTTTTTGTACCATTTATTTTCGGACTTATTTTAATAGTACCTATACAAACATTTTTTGCAGAAAAGCAGCATAATGGGTACACGGGAAGTTATTTTCAGCAGTACATATTATTCTTTACCAAAATCACAGATTTAAGTGGGTATACAGGAGGCTTCACTCCTGCTCATTTGTGGTTTTTGTTGTTTTTATTCCTTATTTCATTAGTGTCTCTGCCTGTTATAGCTTTTTATAAAAAATCAGACAAGAGGAT
The DNA here is from genome assembly GCF_032335695.1 of Clostridium sp. 19966. NCBI lineage: Bacteria > Bacillati > Bacillota > Clostridia > Eubacteriales > Clostridiaceae > Clostridium > Clostridium sp. 19966. Next base: position 85,808 of record NZ_JACTOJ010000012.1, on the reverse strand, counting down.
AAAAGCAAATAAATTTAATTTGCTTCTATTGATAATATTATTTGTATTTAATTTTGCATTAAGTCCACTAGAAATTGGTGGACAAAGCTTCGGAAAATATCTATCATTTTTTCTTTTAGGTTATTTGATTTTAAGCATGGATTACATCATGGAACTGCTTGAAAAAAATACTTTGATTTTACTAATTATTACCATTATTTTTTCAGCCCTTCGCATGGTTATGATTTATAAGGTGGACTCTGAAGGTATTTCAGCTGCAATTTACATATTGCTTAGCGCTTTTAACAGTTTAACTACGTGGATTATTGTTTTAACAATTTTAGCTTTAGGCAAGAGATATTTGAATTTTAGAAAAAATATCTTTAGCTATCTTTCCAGGGTATCCTTCCCAATTTATGTTTTTCATCAAACTTGGTTAGTAGTGATAGGATATTACGCTTTAAGTCATTTTGATAGTTCCATTGTACAATTTAACTTTATAATGTTTTTAACCTTTGCAGTAAGCCTATTAACTTGCGAAGTGTTAAAGAGAACGGCCATTACTAGATTCATGTTCGGAATAAAAAAGTAATAATATAAAAAGAGGTGGTAATTATGTTATTTTGGAGAAACACATCTTCTGAAAGTGACTATAAGAATGGTGTTTATGAGTTAAAATCTATTGAGATTGGTGGGATAAAACAATGGCTTTTAATACGGGGGCGAAATAAGGATAATCCAATTTTATTATTTTTACATGGAGGACCAGGTTCTGCACAGATTTCCATAGCTAAGCATTACTTTTCTAGGCTGGAAGAAAACTTCTTAGTGGTAAATTGGGATCAAAGAGGAGCGGGACTATCTTACTCAAGAGATATACCAAAAGAGACAATGAATGTTAAAAGCTTTGTAAGCGATGCTAAAGAACTCATAGATTATCTTAGAAAAACTTATAACAAAGAAAAAATATTTCTGGTTGGGCATTCTTGGGGAAGTGCCCTAGGCGTTTTAACAGCGAATAAGTATCCCGAGCTTATAGAGGCTTACATAGGTGTGGGGCAGGTAGGGGATATGGTAGAGCTTGAAAGAATAGCTTATAAATATGTTAATGACTATGCTCACAAAACTAACAACACTAAGGCTATAGAGGAATTAGAGAGAATAGGGGAGCCTCCGTATAAGGATTCTGTAAAATGCATCAAAGTAAGAAGTAAATGGACAGGCAAATTTCATGTAAGAATCTACAGAGATGATATGAAAAAATTGGTTTTGAGAATGCTTACATCATCTGAATACGCTTTTGGGGATGTATTTAAGCTTTTAAAAGGCGGTAATTATTCCGTAGATAGCATGTGGGAAGAAGTTTCAAAATTGAATCTTGAAGAGCAGGTACCAGAGCTGAAGATGCCGGTTTACTTTATTACTGGAAGACATGATTATACAGTGCCTTTTGAAACTTCCCTAAAGTACTTTGAAAAATTGAAAGCACCCTTTAAAGAAAACATATGGTTTGAGGATTCAGCTCATTGTATGCCTTTTGAGGAACCAGATAAATTCCAAGGGACTATTATAGATAAACTAAGCTCTGTTTTAAAGCAGTGTTGATTTTTACACTGATTTAAAACAGTAGATATAGAGCACATACTAAAGGAGCTCTTTGTAAAAGTAGTTCTATTAAGTAAGGGAGGATATTTCATGAATAAATGTACTTTTATTGTAAACCTTAAGCCAATAGACGCAATGAATATAATTAAGGAACAGCAAAATGCTGAACTAGTTTATGAAGAATTAAACCCCATAGGAGATGGAAAGTACTGCGGTACCCTATTATTTGAAAAGTATTTTGTGAGAGTTAGTAATAGAGCCGCATTGATGGTTACCATAAATAATTTAAATGAGAAAACTATTGTAACTTCTGTGGCCACTGGAAGCTCTACAGGCATATTTTTTAACTTTGACTGGGGGGCTTCAGAAGATTTTTCAAATAGTGTAAGAGATATATTAAAGGAATATATAATAAGTGATGTAGAGCAGTAACTTGATTTTGCACCCAGATTGATTGAAAAATATTATCTACAATAAGAATTTTGAGGAGGAATCTCCATGTTTTTATATCATTATTTTGAAAAATCTGTGGGACCTTTTAGAAATTTATCTGATTTGTCTATGGATGAGGCAAAGCTGGTTATTGAAAATATAAGGGAAAGCCGCTCAGATACCTATGCAGCTAAAAGAGATGAAAATTATATGAAAAGAAGGGCAGCTTACGAAGAGCTTGCAAGAAAATTATTTATTGAAAAAGGCGGCAAACCTGAGAGAAAAGCTCCACATTATATGGTGGTAGAGGAATGTGATTGGCTAAAGTCCTGGTATAAGCATGGTAGCTTTGTGAAGATACCAATTGAAGAGTTTGATCTTAGTAAAATTTCCTTTACCTATGGAGATATGCATCCTACCTTTAGCCCTATTGTTAATGATGGAAAAGAATATAGAAAGAAGCTATATAATTATGAAGAGATACTAAAAATAATTGAAAAGTATGGATTGCCTCAGTATTGGAATGCAGATGGAAAATTCGGTCCTGAACGCTACATAGAAGTGCAGGTTTGGAGTGATGAAGTTATTAAAAAATATTACAGGTTAAATACTATCAAAGCGGAAATATTAAAATTGGAAAATGACTTATTAGGGTCAGATACAAGAAAGTCATGAGAGTACTTTTTTAATGTACTTTAAAGCATGGATAAGCTACTTGCATAGGAGGAAAAATGAAAAACATTGATTTTGGCATGCCAACACTTATTGAGACGACCAGCCTAGAAAATTGTGCTAAGTTATGCAAAGAACTTGGTTTGAAATTTATAGAACTAAATATGAATATGCCCCAATATCAAGAGGAAAATATGGATATTAAAAAGCTAAGAAAAATTTGTGAAAATGAGGACATATATTTTACAATTCATCTTGATGAAAATCTTAATGTTTGTGATTTTAATAAAAGGGTGGCAGAGGCATATGTAATAACTGTGATGGATACTATTCGTATAGCTAAGAAACTCAATAGCCCTGTGATTAATATGCATATGGCGTCAGGAGTATATTTTACTATGCCTGATGAAAAGGTGTTTTTGTTTGATAAATATAAAGAAATTTATCTTGGAAAGCTGAAAGCATTTAGAGACTTATGCAGTGAAACTATAGCTGAAAGTAATATTAAAATATGCATTGAAAACTGCGCAGGTTATGAGAAATTTGCAGAAGAGGGCATAGGGCTTTTGCTAGAAAGCAGCATATTTCAATTGACCCTTGACATTGGTCATAATCACAGTGCAGGAGGAGTAGATGAGTCATTTATAAATAAACATATAGATAGGCTTTATCATATGCATGTACATGATGCTAAGGGCAGAAAAAATCATCTTCCTTTGGGAGTCGGAGAAATAGATATAAGAGAAAAGCTTATGCTGGCTGAAACGCATAAATGCAGAGCAGTTCTAGAAACTAAAACTATTGAGGGACTGAGACAATCGGTTAGAAATTTAGCTAATTACATTTAGCTTGTATTTTAAGGAGAAAGACATGATAATTCGTATTGGATCAAAAGATGAAATGAAAACAGATAATTGCATTTGAAAATTATTAATTTGATATTTTCACAATAATACATTTAATAGTACATTTGTTTTTAAAATGCTGTGCTATAATGACTTCATTATTTCTTTGGAATAAGGAAGTGTTAGCGGTGAAGGTTTACGAAGGCGATATAGTAAGCTGTGATTTAGAAAATAATGTATACAAATTTTTAGTAGAGGATGAGGGTAAAATTGTTTTTGTTGGAGATACTCTCCCTGATAGGTTCAAAGGAACTTTCAAGGAAAAACTAGAAGGTAAGGCATTGCTTCCAGCTTTTGCAGATACTCATATTCATTTCTCTTCTTATTCTCTTTTTGCATCTACTCTAGATGTTAGAAATGTTACCTGCCATGAGGATATATGCGAATTAATTCTTCAATATGAAAAGACACATAAGGAAAAGATTATTATAGGTTTTGGCGCCTCTGCGCACAATGTTAAAGAAAAGACCTTAATAACTCGCCCAAAATTAGACAGCGTAGTTGCAAATAAGCCACTGATGCTGGTTAAATATGATGGACATGCTTCTATAATAAATAGCTATCTTATCAATGAACTTCCTGAAAATATAAAAAAGCTTAGGGGATTTAACTATGAAACTGGTGAAATGAATCAAGAAGCTTTTTTTGCTGTTACAAACTACATAACAAATAAGCTATCACCATTAACCATAGTCAAGAACTTGTTAAAAGGCTATGACAGATTAGCAGAAAAAGGTATCGGAATGATGCATACTGTTGAAGGCGTTGGATTTCCAAGAGACTTTGATGTGGATATGGTAAGATTCTTTTCTCGTGGACAACAAAATGCTTTTTCCACTAGAATATTTTTTCAAACCATGGATGTGAAAAAAGCCCTAAAACGTAAACTGTCAAGAATAGGTGGCTGCTTTGCCACAGCACTTGATGGCTGCTTTGGTTCAGAGGATGCCGCTTTGATTTTACCATATGATAACAACTCCGCCAACAAAGGAGTTCTATATTATGATGATAAAAAGGTAACCGATTTTGCTATGGAAGCCAATAGAGCAGGCCTTCAGATAGAACTTCATGCCATAGGAGATAGGGCTTTTGTTCAAGCGGTAGATGCTCTTGAAGCAGCTTTAAAAGACTCTCCTAGAAAGGATCACCGACATACTATAATCCATGCTTGCCTTCCAACAGAAGAGGGACTTGAAAAGGTGGCAAAATATGATATAGGTATTGCTCTTCAGCCTGCTTTTCTAGATTGGGCTCTTGAGCCTTTAGAATATGTGGAAAAGCTTCTTGGAAAACGTACCTATGAAATCTCTCCGCTAAGAAAAATGCTTGACATGGGTATACATTTAAGCGGTGGTTCGGATGCTCCATGTACTTTACCAGATCCTATCGAAGGAATTTACAATGCCTGCAACCATTATGTAAGAGAGCAATCTGTCAGCATTCCTGAAGCTCTTAGAATGTTTACCTTAGAGGCGGCACGTATGATTTTTGATGAAAAGCAAAGGGGCTCCTTAGAGGTAGGTAAAATAGCAGATATGTCTATTTTAAATAAGAATCCTCTTTCGGTACGACCAAAAGAGCTCAGAAGTCTTAAGGTGGAAAAACTTATTTTGTCAGGAAAAGACTATGAGAAAAATCTCACTATTGGTAAGGCTGTGCTAAATGGAATCTTAGGAAAGAATAAAATAAGGAAGTAATGAAATAATATTTTATAGTTTATTATCATTAGATGTTAGTATATACTAATATGTAACTATTTTAAGTAAGGAGGAATTTTAGAATGGAACATAATAAAGAAAAATTATATGATATTTTCTTAAATTATTCTTATAGTGACTTAATGAATTTGTTCAGAAATGCTAAGTCAAAAGAAGAACAAGATTTTTATGTTACTTTATCTAATTTAGTACTTCAAAGAGAACAAGCAAAGGTTATAGATAAATAGAATAGCTACATATACAATTTTTGCGGGCGTTAATGGAGCAGGGAAAACATCTATATATAAATCCGTATACTATAAGCAAAACAAGAATTAATACGGATGAAATGGTAGCTAGAATTGGCTCTTGGAAGGATAATAATCTACAAATTGGATGTGCTAAAGAGGCTGTTAAGCTTGTAAAATAATATATATGAGAAGGATTATCATTTAATCAAGAAACTACTCTATCTGGCAGAGGAATAATTAATAATATAAAATTAGCAAAAGCAAATGGATTTTTTATTTCAATGAGCTATATAGGTGTTGAAAGTTTTGAAATTGCTAAACAGCGGATTGCCATAAGAGTAAGTAAGGGTGGTCATGGAATAGCTGATGATGTTGTAGAGAGAAGATATTACGATTCAATAAACAATTTGATCAATGTAATGCAATTATGTGATGAAATTAATATATACGATAATACAGACATCTTTAAATTAATAGTATCTATAAAAAGTGGGAAAACAATATGGGTAGATAAAGAGTTACCTAATTGGGCAGATAATATCTTAAGAAAGTAGCTAGTAAAACATGAAGGTTTTATTAGCTGCTTTTTATTTAGGTAATAAAAATTTGGTTTGTAAAGCATTATATGTAAGCATGTGTTATAATTGTAATTAATTATTACCGCAAGTACCCACTTTACACTATATAGGAGATCCATGATTGGATTATACTTTGTAAAAGCTATATGGAATGAATAGAGTGCGCAGAGATAAATATATAGAACGCCAGGGGAATAAATAGCTAGAAAAGAGTTGTTTTTATGAAAGTAGAATTAAAAATAAGAACTGAAAAACATGTTGAAGTATTTTGGGAAAAGACTCAGGATGAGGAGATAAAAAAATTATTTCCTTTTACCACTGAATCCTTAGAAGAAGCTCTGAAATTATTTCAAGAAACATTAAAAGAGGATGCATCTAGTTACGGAAAAGTAATCTATTTTCAGGATAGGTATGTGGGAGACATTTGGTGTTATGGTATAGATGAAAGAGAAGAAAAAATGGCCATGCTTAGTATAGTGATTTTTGAAAAGCAGCTTTGGGGAAAAGGCATAGCAACTGAAGCCACCATATCATTTTTAAGGGATATATTTACTAAGTTTAACATAGAAAAAGTAGGGGCATTTGTATATTCCTTTAATCTAGGTTCCATAGGAGTACTAAAAAAGGTTGGCTTTAAGGAAATTGAAGCATTCACTGAAGATGGAATAGAATCAAAGTATTTTGAAATCTACAAGGAGCAATAATATGGCTAAAGTAAAACTAACAATTGCGGAAAGCAGCTGCAGGGGAGGCTATCACAAGAAAAATGATTCCTATATAGTAGGAGATGTTTGCCCTCCTATATGTCATGAGTTATGGAATAGCATTTATCCAAGTGTGTATGTGCTGTTAAATGGAGGAACTCTCGACTATGGCGATGAGAAAGCAAGAAAGTTTGAGGCTAAGTGTCCCGATAATGGCAGAGTGGTTATACGTGGAGAGGTAATTCAGGAAGATTAATTTACAAAGGAGCTAACAAATGAAAGGTTCATATTTAGAAAAAATTAAAGATATTAGGGAGATAAGTGAGTTAAAAATAATTCTTAAAGCTTTCAAACCAGCACAGGAGGCAACATATATTGAACGCTTTCACGAAGATGGCGGCGGCTGTGACAGGGCTTATAATGTTTATAAAATTACAAAAGATAATGATTCATACATTTTAAAAAAATCAGAGGATAATGAGATAGAAGTCTATGAGAAATTTCTTAAAGATAAGTCCTTACCTGTACCTAAAATGATGAGTTGGACTTGCATTGAGGACACAAAGTGGATATTAATCGAATATATTCCTGGAGCAGATTTAAGGATTTTTAATAAAGCTTTAGCTGGTGAATGCGCGGACAGCTTAACTAGAATTTTTAATATATACTGGCAGGAAAATGACTTTGAAAAAAACAAGTTGGATAACCGATTTGAAAGATATTGGACAAGAATAAATAAAAGAGCAGAATGCCTTAAAAAGGAATCAAAATTAGCTGTTGCCTATAATATTTTTTTAGAGAGACAGCTGATATGTCCACGCACTTTGTGCAATGGAGATTTCCTCCAGTACAATGCAATAAAAGGTAAAGAGGGAGTTGTCCTAATAGATTGGGCTTTTGCCGGCATTATGCCTTATTCCTTAGATATTGCGCGACTGATATCACATGGTTCAGAAAAATCTTTCCCTTTCCCGTTCTATATGACGGATGAATATAGAAAGATTTTCGTAAGAGGTGTATATGATAAATTACTATATAAGCCTGACTATAAACAGTTTGTATGGGATATAATACTTTCCTGCTTAAATGAGTGCATTGAATTTATAGAAGAACAATTGAGGGATGAAACTGAAGAAAGAGATGAAGTCTTTGATTACTATTATAAAAATGCGGATATTTTAGCTGATATTATTTTAAAAGGTAAGGAAAACTTAAATTAATAGTTTGTGCATAAAATTATATAAAATTTGAATAAGGGTGATCAGTTTATGGATTATGATGAATTAAAACGTAAACTAAGGCAGCTAAAGAAGTTTGAGGCTCAGGTTAGATTTAAAAATATACAAACTGCAAAGTATCAAAATTATATATGGGATCAGTATTTTTCTACTAGAAATGAAAAGGATACTTCTGTGAAGTATGATATGATCACTCTGCTTTGTATGGAGTATGAACAGCTTAAGGAAATATTTAATGAGTTTTTTTACTGCGTATATTTTCAGTATTACAAAGAAAACGGTATGACCATTGAAGGCATGTATGACAGCAAGCTTCTATCTGTTTTGGGGCTACCTCTAGATTCCTCTATTGAAACTATTAAAAATAGATTCAGGGAGCTGGCTAAGAAGTATCATCCAGATATGGGCGGTGACAGCAGCAAATTTATTGAACTCATGGATACTTACAAGAAATTAATTGGAGATAAATAAATACAAATTAATAAAAATACTTAGGAGAGGGATCTTCTAGGTGTTTTTGTTTTCCATTATTTTCACCAATATGAATAAGAATATCAAATTGGAAAAGAATAAGCTTATACAAAAGCTTAAGGGATGACTTAGAATGAAAAAGAATTTTTTTAGCTATCTAGTGAAGCAGGATAATGTTAATGAAAATACTGAAGCTTTCAATTTACCAAAAGAAAACAACAGCATTGCTCAGCAAATTGATAAAAATATAGAAAATAACATAAAGTTTTTAAAAGATATGCTTGGGAAAAGCTATGATGTCATATTCAGGGATTTCAATATAAATGCAGGTATACCCATAAAGGCTTTTATTTGCTTCATTGAAGGGCTGACGGATAAAAAAGTATCTGCAGATAATGTTGTAAAAGCGCTCATGGTGGATATTAATTTATTAAACATAAATATCCCTGAAGGATCGGAAGAAATACTCAATATATTGGAAAAAGATATATTAAGCGTAATAGAATGCAGAGAAGCTAATTCCTTTAGTGAAATTATTGGGGGAATTTTGTCTGGGGAAGTTTGTTTACTGGTAGATGGCTGCTCAAAAGGGATTTTGATAGATTCCAGAGAAAATATTGCAAGAGCTGTTGAAAAACCAGATACAGAAGTTACTGTTAGAGGCTCAAGAGAAGGGTTCACAGAAACCTTAAGAGTGAACACAGCTTTAATAAGAAGAATAATAAAAAGTCCAAATCTGATCTTTGAAACATTGAATTTAGGCAGCGAGACTAACACCAAAATCTGTATAGCATATATACAAGGAATTGCTGATATGAAGCTTGTAGATGAAGTAAAAAGGAGATTAAATAAAATAAATACGGATTCAATTTTAGAATCTGGATATATAGAGCAGTTTATTGATAATAACCCATTTTCAGTTTTTTCAACAATAGGAAATAGTGAAAGACCGGATAAAATAGCGGCTAAACTGTTGGAAGGGAGAGCTGCTATAATTTGTGATGGTACACCCTTTGTGCTTTCTGTGCCATACCTATTTATAGAGAGTTTTCAAGTGAATGAGGATTATTATTCAAGGCCTTATTTAGTTACTCTTATAAGAGTGGCTAGGGCTTTAGCCTTTATCATAACCTTGATGCTTCCGGCTATCTATATATCATTAGAAACATTTCACCAGGAAATGATACCTACTGTACTTATTTTAACTGCAGCTGCTGCTAGAGAGGGAACCCCCTTTCCAACCTTTGTAGAGGTGACTATTACCGAAATATTGTTCTTGCTTCTTAGAGAATCAGGGATTAGAATGCCAAGACCTATAGGTCAGACTGTTAGTTTTATAGGAGCTTTAATTATAGGAGAATCCGCAGTGCAGGCAGGTATACTTAGTGCACCTATGGTTATTATAGGAGCACTAACTGCTATAGGAAGCTTTATCATTCCTTCATTATACGATTCTATACTTTTTTTTAGATATTTGCTTATTATCTTAAGTGCAATGTTTGGATTTCATGGTATTGTTTTAGGTTTACTTTTCATGCTTATACATATGTGTTCTTTAAGATCCTTTGGAACTCCTTTTTTAGAGCCTATTGCTCCAACTGTAAGCCAAGGCTTAAAAGACAGTTTTATAAGATTTCCATTATGGAATATAAGAAGAAACAGGAAAGACAATAAAAAATAACTTTGAAATATGAAATCAAGAACTTTAGAAAGGTACAGCAGGGGTGGAAACCAGTGATAAAAAAGTTCATAGCTTTGATTTTATGTGGATTTATTTTAACAGGATGCTTTGATAGGAAAGAATTGAATAAAATTGGAATAGTGCTGGCGGTAGCAATGGATAAGGACCTGCTTACTAATGAAATCATAATATCTTGTGAAGTGCTAAAGCCTACTGCATTAAAAAGTCAAAGCAATCCTGAAGAATCGGTGGAAGTAGTTAGCGCCAAAGGATTCACAGTATATGAGGCAGTAAGAAATATTTCTAAAAAACTAGATAGAAAAAGCTATTTTGCACATAATAAATTAATTATTATCAGCGAAAAATTAGCAAAAGAAAGTATAACCTCAATATTAGATGTTTTCATAAGAGACCCTGAAATTAGACTTTCAGTGTGGCTTGTAATAGCAAAGGACACAGAAGCGAGAACACTTCTTAACATAAACCACGGAGTAAATCAAATTCAAGCTTTTTATATCAATGAAATGATAAAAACGAAATGGGCTACATCTCAAATGCAAGTATATAACTTATTGGATTTTTATAAAAAGTTATTAAAAAAAGGCAATAACCCTACCACAGGGGCAATAACTGTTATAAATGAATTTGGTACTCCAGAGCTTTTAATGGCAGGCACTGCAGCTTTTAGAAAGGATAAATTAGCAGGCTATTTAGACTATAAAGAATCAAGAGGTTTAAATTGGATTACTAATTCTGTGAAAGGCGGAATCATAAATATTCCAGGAATGAAATCAAAGGATAAAGATATTGCAATAGAAATAAAAAGAGCCAGGGGAAAAATATTACCTAAATTGCAAAATGGTAAAATTACATTTCTTATAAAAGTAAATGTAATTGGAAATATATCTGAAATTAGAGATACATCTGATATTTCAGAAATAAAAACTATTGAGAAACTTGAGAGTGAAACTAAAAAAGTAATTGATAATGAAATTAAAGAGGCTGTAAATAAAGCAAAAAACCAGTTTCATTCTGATATATTTGGCTTTGGCTACGCGTTAAGCAGATATTATCCAAAAGAGTGGGATAAAATTAAAGACCAGTGGGATAAATTATTTTTTAACATCAATTATAAGACAGACATAAATGTGAAAATTAAAAGATCTGGTCAGCTGCAGAAACCTTTTGCTCCTGAGAAATAATTATATTTTACCTGAAAGGATTTTGATTCGTATTATGGTACACATTAGTAAATATCAATTATTCTGCTTGCTAGTCTTATTTGAGCTTGGAAGTACCTCCTTGTTTCTTCTTGGAGTAGAAGCAGAACAAGATGCTTGGATTGCTGTTATAGCGGGAACTATTGGAGGAGCAGCTCTTTTATGGACTTATGTTAAGCTTCAAAGCATGTTTCAAAATAAAAATATAGTCGAAATAATCATAATGCTGCTGGGCAGGTTTTGGGGAATAGCTGTAAGCGTTCTTTACGGTTTATACTTTTTTTATAAAAGCAGTATAATCCTAAGAGAGTTTAGCGAGCTTATTTTAATGTCCTATCTTCCAAGAACTCCTTTAATATATGTGATGATATCCTTGATTATTATTATAGTTTTTGGATGCTGGTCGGGGTTAGAAGTGTTAGCGAGAACAAGCGAAGTGTGCTGTCCCATAGTCTTAATTTTTATGCTTATAACTTACATACTTACTATATGCAGTAATGAAATGCACTTAAGCGAATTAACACCGATTTTATCAAAGGGAGTAATGCCTGTTGTCTACGCAGCATATCCAAGAATACTAAGTTTCCCTTACGGGGAAGCCTTTATTTTTTTCATGTTTTGGCGTCATGTTGAACCTAAGGAGAGCATCTGTAAAACATCCTTGATAGCAGTAGCTGTAGCAGGATTAATAATAACTGCTTCAGCAGTTATTATTATCTCTGTATTGAGCGTAGAATTTGCTTCGAATTCAACTATACCGCTGCTTCAAATTATTAAACTTATAAATATAGGTGATATTTTAACTAATTTAGATGCTATAGGAGTAACCATAATATTTATAGGGGGATTTTATAAAATAATCATGTTCTTTTATGGAACCATTCAGGTTATTAATACAGTATTTGAAGTAAACAGCAGTAAATTATTAATAGCTATTATGGGAGCTGTTGCAGTAGGATTTTCTTATTATTTTATACCTAGCTATGAATTTAGTCTTTGGCTTGGGAAAAAAATTCATCCATTTCTAATGAATACTCCAATGCTGGTTTTCAATCCTATTTTATTATTAGCAATAGCTTACATCAAAAACAGAAATAATGCTGTAAAGAAAGCATAGCAATTTAGGGTGGAATGTGTATGATCAACATGAAAGAAATTATTAATTTATTAAATAGAGCAGGGTTAATTCCTGCTATTTTGGTAATTGGGGGATGGGGCTGCTCTTTTATTTTAATTATTATGCTTTTATATAACATATTATTTGGAAAGAAAAAATAAAGTTTATAAACAGGAATAGAGATTGAGTGAAAATTGTACAAATTATGGTATAATTTTGATATAATATTTCATAACACTTGCGAGAGCTTTGATAAAAGATAAGAATGTAAGTTGTTTTAAGAGAGAAGGTTAACAATGAATAAAATTCAAATAGATGTCTGTCCATTTTGCAAGAGTAACAATATAGCAATTGGATATCAGTTAGGCGAGGGTCGGATTTTTGCAGATGTTTATGCTTATCATTCCACAAAAGATTGCGCTAATATTGAACATTTAATTTGTAAGGATTGCGGAAGTATTATTCATTCTAGAGTAACGAAAACAGAAATTTTTCATCAGTATGGCTTTGCAAGGCAAAATGAATTAGCAGATTATATTGATATGAATGGAATATTGTTATGCAATGACAATAAGGAATTGCCATCTTTGTGCGGTCTTGGATATAGTATGGAGAACATTATTTCACTTATTGAAGCACATCAAGTATTTTACTGTAAAGCATATAAAAAGAGATCTACATATCTATCAATAAAGGCATACCAGTTATTAAGCGGAATTAAACCAATAAAACCTTTAACCTCAGAATCACAGACTATTTATAATGAAATTAAAAAATATGATTTTGTAGATAAAGATGCTTTAAAAAATGAACTTAACATTGAAAAGAAGACCTTTGATAAAGCCTTTGATTTTTTATTAGAAAATTTATATATTACAGCTTATTCTGGGAAAAGAATCAATTCAAGCTGGTATTCCTATTTATACTGTACTAATGATAGATGGAAGAAGGAAATATCGGCATTGCACTTCAATGGAAATCCAAAGGAGGAGTTATGGAAAGTTCTTGGTAGAAATATGAACCAAAAAGATTTTAATACTTTTTGTAAATAAGAAGCAATTAGTATTTTAAATAAGTTAAAACATATGGAGAGGTAAGTATGATTAAGATAGGATGCCTGGCTAGGTTTAATAATCTTTATGAAAACGAAGTTGAGTTTGCAAGAGAAAATCGATTCGAGTTAATGCAGGTTTGGTATGATAGAAATGGAATTAGAAACCAGGAAATCCAAGAAAACAGAATTGATAAGATAGCAAAGTTTAAATTTCCAACTATAATTCATGCGGTGCTGGATATAAATGAAGTTGAGGAGCACATACCTAAATTAATAAAAATATTAACTGCCTTACAGCAAAAAGAATTAATAATTCACCCAATCTGCCATAGTGAGAAAATTAATGAAAATACAATTCAAAAGCTTTCAACTATAATTCACGGCGCTTTGATAACTTTAAAGGAGTATGATATAACACTTTTCCTTGAAAATAACAGCAAATTAGATCCTATATTTTCATCTTCAAAAGAAATCGCTTTAATGTTTTCCCAAAATCCAGAGCTGGAATTTTTGCTGGATATAGCTCACGTAGATGACTATAAGCATTTAAAAGACATGGTTTCTATAAGAATGCCTAAAAAATTACATGTAACTGATTCTCATTTCGATGTAATTCATGAGCATATTCCTTTAGGTGAGGGAGATATTGATTTTCAATATATTTTTAAAGAAATACTACCTGACTTTGATGGAGATATTATCATTGAGCTATTGGAGGACAAGGATATTATTAAAGCAAAGAAAATAATTAAAAATTGTTTAGAATAGGGATTTATAAACAACTATATACCTAGAAATATAGATATATAGTTAGTAAAAACAAGCTATATTGGGAGTGATTTAAATATGAAGTCTTTCATATAGCTTTGGATAGAGAGAAATAGGATGGAGAAAGAAATAAAAAAATAAGATATACATACTTGGTTCAGTAGCTAGCGGAAAAACCACGCTGGCAAAGAGGGTTTCAAAGGAATTAAAGTATCCTTGGTACGAATTGGACAATGTTTTTCATAAAAGGCTGCCGGGCGGGGACAGAAGAAGACCCGAAGAAGAAAGAAATTTAATGTTTAGTAAAATAATTAACTCTGATAATTGGATAATAGAAGGAGTTTTAAGGGAATGTTTCAATGATGGATTGGACAAAGCCGATACTATTATATTATTAGATACTCCACCCTTAAAAAGAAAGTACAGGATTATGAAACGTTGGATTTTCCAAAATTTAAAGCTAGAGAAATGCAGCTACAAACCTACCATAAAAATGCTATTTATGATGTATAAATGGAGCAGAAGCTTTCAAGAATCAAGAAGTGAAATTTATAAGCTGCTAGAGGCATACAGTGAAAAGCTTTTGGTGATAAAGGATAGCAGAGAATTATATAAAATAACAGAGCATTAATTTCTTATGAAGTGATATCTTATATTCTTCAGCAAGATAATAAGTAAAATAATAAATGCCTTAAAAAATATATTTGGGGGTTATGCCAGTGAAGCTATTAAATTCTAAGTCATATGAAGAGGTAAGAGTGTGGATGCATAGAAATGCCAGACCATTGGAGCTAGCTATATGGAAATATACTTTTGAAAAAGGCAGTAAGGAAGAGGTGCTTTCGGAATTAGCCTTTTACCAAAACTCAGACGGAGGCTTTGGGAATGCTCTGGAAGCGGACAATTGGAATTCAGAATCTTCTCCCTATACGACCTTATTTGCTATTAATATATTAAAACTAATTAATTTTATGGATATTAAGCATCCAATAATTCAAGGAATATTTAAATTTTTAGAAAGCGGTAAGTATTTTGGAGAGTGCGGATGGTTCTTTAGCATACCCTCAAATAATGAATATCCCCATGCTCCTTGGCGGACATACGATGGGAAGGCAAACGAAACCGAAAGTATAGGAGTTACGGCGGAGTTAGCTAGTTTTATAATGAAATTCTTTGATAAAAATACGGAATTATATAAAAGAGCTCTAGCAGTTTCACAGCGTATTATTGAAAACCTAAAAACAAGTACCAACCATGGAGATATGGGCATAGAGGGATACTGCGTACTTCTGGATACGATAAAGCAGATTAATTTAGAGAATAAGCTGGATTATGAGTTCCTGCTAGAGTTTGTAAAAAATCTTGTGTTTACTTCTATTGAAAGAGATACTTCAAAATGGTCTTTTTATGGGGTTAGACCTTCTAACTATATAACTTCTCCTGACAATATATTTTATAAGGACAATAAGGATATTGTACAAAAGGAACTTGATTACCTTATTGAAACAAGAGCTAAAAATGATGTTTGGGGTATAACCTGGAGCTGGTTTGAAAATAACGAAAAGTATGCAAAAGAATTTGCAATAAGCGAGAATTGGTGGAAAGGATTTAAGGCTATTGAAAAAATGACCTTCCTAAGGAATTTCGGAAGGCTTACCTAAAAGCAATTATGAATAAAATGTGAGGAATGATATATTGAAAATAGGTGTAATAGGACCAACAGAAAGAGAAATAATGCAATTTATAAACAGAATATCGAATAAACAAATTATTAAGCATGCTATGATTAAATTCTATTCAGGAATATATGAAGGTGCTGAAGTGGTGGCTGTAATTAGCGGCGTGTGCAAAGTCAATGCTGCCATTGCTGCTCAGCTCTTGATAGATAAATTTAGAGTTACTCATATTATATTAACAGGAGTAGCAGGAGGATTAAGTGGACAACTAAAAATTGGAGATATAGTTATTGCCAAGGAAATAGCTTATCATGATGTTGCAAGTAAAAACCTAACAAAGTATCACCCATACATGGAAGATATGTATTTTAAACCAGATAACGCACTATTAAGACTAAGTGAAGAGGCCGCCCAATCTATAAAAAATAAAAACAAATATTATACTGGAAGAATTATTACTGGTGAAGCCTTTATTACTCACAATGAAAGGGCAAGCCTAATAGAAAGGTTTAATCCTTTATGTGTCGATATGGAAAGTGCTAGCATTGCGCATACCTGCTATGTAAACAGCATTCCTTTCATAATTATCAGAGCCATATCCGACAATGCGGATGAGAAGGGCGCTGAAACTTTTGAGAATAATGTGGAGACAGCAGCATCAAATGCCATAGAATTAGCGGAAGAAATCATAAAAAAGATACAGATTATTTAATTGTTCTGGTTCTGTTTTAAATCAGTGTTGATTTTTACACTGATTTAAAACTTCCTTCAGTTCGGGAGGCTATGTTTTAAAATGTTGATATTATCGTTTGAGTTCTAGGAACTCTTAGGGATTGCGACTTATAATTGGCGTAATTTTGCCCAGGACGGGCAAAGCAATTTTAGCGCCACGGAGGGCGCATTAAAATTGGTAGTCAATTATAACAAAGTAGCCCTTAGAGTTCATCCCATGGGTTCTGAAAGAAACCATGCCATTACGAAAAATGCCTTTATCAACATTCTTTTAAAACATAGCCATCGTTTTTAATTATAGAAAAAGCAATGGAGTTTTTGCTAAATAAGTAATTTAGGAGGAATTATTTTGGTTAATGAAAGGTGGAACTCATGAGTAAGGAAGATATTAAAGGACTATTAAAAGACTACACCGTAAATATTTTAATGATAATATTCATTGTGCTTGCGATTACATTTATATTTTACGGCAGTTTTGATTTCTTTATAATTATAGGCATATTTGCTTTAATAGAGATAAGAGAACTTACATTATCAGTGAAAGCCTACAAGAAAAAAGGTATCATTTGGAGTGCGAAGGCTATTTTAACGGCTTTTATCAGGATGACATTGATAATTCTTTTATTAATGTCATGGTATGAAATATCCTTCTCAAGAAACTATAATCTAAAATATACTTATTGGATAGCATTTTTACTCATAATATTGGAGTCCATAATTTTCACGTTGCGAAACAGTATAAATAGCTATAAGGAAAGAGGAACTTCTAATAAAAAATATAACTTGATATATAGTATAGGAATATCTGTTTTATGGACTTTGTTTATTGTGTTTCAAGCTTATGGCCTTATGCAGGCATATTTTCAGCCCAAGCACCAAATTGCTTTAGATAATTTGAAAATACCGCAATCCATAAGTATTTATAGCTATGAAAAGCATGAAAAATATAATAACCCATTTGCTGATCCTGCAGCCCAAATTACTTCTCAAGAGGATATAGAAAAAATCATAAAGGAAATGGAAGTGATTTGTAATGCAATTTGAAATAGTAACGGGGATGATATTGTTAATAATACCTTTAATAATAGCACTTGTTATTTTACTTCAAATATTCTTATCAAGGCGAAAGAATAAATGGTTTGGCTTAATATTACCGGGCATTAGTGGTACCTTTTCTATCATTACCATATTAGGTGTGGCTACTTATGCTGGCGAGTCATGTGGTGAAATCATTATGCAGAGTATAATATTATTTTTAACAACTAATATTCTAACATCTATTTTTCTGGCTATTTATTTTGGCTGCAGAAAAAAATTAAAGAAAACTAAAGAAATAGAAAAAATGAATATACAGGACTTGGAGTAAATTCATATTTTAATTTGAAAGAAGGAGAGGGTTATCTCTCCTCCTATTATACGTATTTATGCCTTCTTGATGCAGGGAGTATAAAGTCTTTACAGGCTATGCCATAAAATGTTTTCCACATAGTATCTATGCCGAGCTTTATGTTGCTTGGATAATTGGGGCAAGCAATAACTAGATTAGCTTCCTTCTCCAGTTGCTAATACAACATATTCAAATTCTTTGCATAAATCTTTATATTCATAGGCAGAGTTAAAATTTATCTTAGCTTTTACCTGCTTTTCTAACTGACACTCATAGGAATTCTTATGGCGTCCTCTAATATTTGCATAATCTATAGCTTCATCAATGCTTCCAATCTGATTTTTAGAATGGATAACCAATTTTTTTATCATATCAGTAGGGGTTAAGTTTATATCATAATTTTCTTTTAAATATTGCAAATCATCTTTGATTGGCCTGTTTAGTATGCTAAATGTTGCTTCCGCATTAACAAATCTATCTCCCACTCTGCTTCGTTTTTCAAAAATAGTTGGATTTATTCCATGCTTTTCTAGAGTTATAGCACAAGACAGTCAAGATATTCCTGCTCCCATAATAGCTATTTCCATTATCAACACCTCCTATATTGTATATTTTTTGCCTTTAATACATTTCTATGCATTGAAAAATGGTATAAGTCTAAAGAATATATGTAAATACTAGATTATAAGATATAATATGCTTAAAGTATAGCTAAACAATAGGGTAAATGGAGGTGCTGGTATGATGGAAAAGAAAATTGCTGGAGTTAAAGCTGCTGAGTATATAGAAGATAATATGATATTAGGATTGGGAACTGGTTCTACAGCCTACTATGTGATTGAAAAGGCTGGAGAGTTGGCTAAACAAGGGTTAAATATAAAAGCTGTGGCAACTTCAGAAAGCACAGCTAATCTTGCTAATGAACTGGGGATACCTTTGGTTTCTATAAATGACGTTGAGAAAATAGATTTAGCTATTGATGGCGTTGATGAAATTGATGGAGAATTTAATGCAATTAAAGGAGGGGGAGGAGCTTTGTTCAGAGAGAAGCTGGTAGCAAACATAGCTGATAAGGTTATCTGGATAATGGACTCAAGCAAAGTGGTGGAGCACATAGGGACTTTTCCGCTTCCTGTGGAGATTCTTCCTTATGGATATAAGCATACACTAAAGAAACTGGAGTCACTTTCCTTAAGACCAGCTTTGAGAATGAAAAATGATGCTCCCTTTGTTACAGACAATAATAATTACATTGCTGATTTGCATATTGGAAGTGGATTTAACATTAAATATATAGATGAAAAATTAAAAGAAGTGTCTGGTGTATTAGAAACTGGATTGTTCTTAAATACTTGTGATAGGATTATTATAGGAACAAAAGATGGAGTAAAGGTGGTTGAAAATAATAGCAAGTAGCATAGTGCATAAGCCTATGCTGTCTTACTAACGCCGATAAATTTATTAATCAATTTGCTTTCTGCGTCTGGGTTCAAAGCAAGGATTTGTGTTTTGATTTTATCAACGGCTTCTTCAGCTTTAAGAGTGCAGGATAAATCTAAAATGCCTTCTCCCCAAAAATCTTCTATTTTTGAAAAGGTGGTAACAGGCCAGCCATAGGGTTTTCCCTCTTTGGATAGCTTGAATTTTTCTCCGCTGATGGTTATGAACATTTTCATCTGCAAGGTATTAAGGGCTGACTCAAATTCATATTTTTGATTTTTATCGAAGTTACCCATTATTTTAATTTCTTGCAAGGATAAATTAGGAGTATCGGAAATCAAATCGTAAACTTTTTTAGCAGTATTATTTACTAATCCCTCATAATACAGCTCATCAAAGCTTTTCTTTCCTCTGCGAACTGCCATAAAGTATGGAAGCCATTCTTTGGTGATCCAACCGCCCTTATTAAAAAAGAATTTACCGTATAGCAAATCATCACATTCAGTGACTCCTCGGATTCGCCATTTCCAGGGATCTGTTTCATTATTCCCTGTATGTGAAACTAAATTATCAGAAAAGTATGTACTTAGAGAAAATATACCTTCATCATTGCTTCCTCCCATAGAAAATCCTGCTTCTCTTAAAGCATGACAAAAGGAAGGAAAGGAATCAATTTTTTCAAAATGCATTTTTACTACCTCCTGAAAGATTAAATTACTTATTATAGCTGCATTATAATATCGTCACCTATTTTGGTATCTGCAGAAGGACGAGAGTATTCTCTGAATGTTAATTTTATTCCAGCCATATTGTCAGGCATAGCTGGGGAAACGATGAAATTATAGTTAAAATGATTATCTCCGCCTCTTCCACCAATTGTGCTACAATCATACTGCTCATTTATAAATAATTCATAATGCTTATAGTGAGGATGTTTCTCCTCCTCATCTTTAGGTATGTTGCAATCAATATTTAAATTTACAACACTACAATTAGAATACTGCCTTATATAGACTACGGAAAAAAGCCTATTAGCTACCTCAGTTGATTTTAATACTGATAAGTTTTTTTCAAATTCTTCTGGTTCAATTGAGGGCTTATATGCTTTTTCATTCCACAGGGAAGCAAATATGGATTTTAGCATATCTTCATATAAGTGAAATTTATCAGCCCAGTGAGCTATGTATTCAAAAGGTGGATAGCCTGGGTTATCAGAGAGTTTTTTGCGCTCATTTATTAATTCACAAATTTGCTCGTCTATGATTTTTATTTTTTCATCATAATGAGGGGTAGGTCTTTTAAAGGGCATACGTTTCATTTTTTATACCTCCTGAAAAAGTCTCAGTATATGCTGCTGTTATGATTAACTTAAATTTGATTATAACATATTTTACCCATAAAGCCATTATAATGTAATGAAAATTATATTTTACTAAGTTACATAAACCAGTTCAGTATTTTTTAGAAGGGTTTAAAATAAATTGCTAGAATATATCCTATAAATGACTTATGTAGTCACTGTCTCAATAAAATAAAAGTTAATGTATGGGGGAGATTCAAATGAGTTTATTTACGCCAAGTAAAAGGAATGAAGTAAAGAATGCCATCATAGATGAAGCTAAAAAAACAGAAGGCATTATAGCTATAATACTTGTGGGATCTGGAGCTATAGGCTTTACAGATGAGGTATCTGACTTAGATTTCAGCATAGTTGTAGATAGTAGTTATCCTATAAAGGAGGTTATGAAAAAAGTAAAAGAGTATATATGCAGTAAGTGGAAGTTGCTGGACAATATGGAGAACGAAAAAAGAGGATTACAGGTATACATGCTGGATAATTATCTAGAAGTTGATATAGGGTATATGACCTTTGAAAAAATTTCTGCAGTAAGAGAAAGATGGCTTGTTGTATATGATACTAGCAATAAAGTAGATGATATTATGAAGCAAAGCTGGGAGGTTAATAAAAATAATCATGGGAAAAAAGAAACAGTTAATCTTCAGCAGGTATATTCTGAAGCAGCTGAAGATATATGGCATTTTCTTATGCATGCTATCGTAGCAATTAAGAGAGAAAATTATTGGCGGGCAATAGGGGAAATGGATGTTGCAAGAAATAATTTAATTGAATTGCTTGGATACAAATATTCTTTGGAAACTAAAAGATTTAGAAATGTGGATAGGTTTCCTGAGGAAATTAAAGCTGTTTTGTGGAAAACCATACCTAAGGATTTTAGATTAGAAGCATTTAAAATCAGCATTTATTCATTGATAGATGCTATTTATGATGAAATAGAGGACTTTTTTAAAGGGAGCAGTAGTAAAATTAAAGTGACAAGAGAAGATGTTAAAGAATATTATTATGATGTTATAAAAGAGTAGTGGATTTTGAATTTATGAATATAAAGGTATAAAGTGCTGCATAAGCAGCAAGAAGTATATTAAAATACAACTTGCTGCTCTAAAGTATTTGATTTAGTCCAACTCATTGAGAAATTTACGAAAAATACTCTCATTTTCCTGTAAAATTCCGAAGAAGTCTTCATCCACTTTCTCAATAATCGGAAGAGCAGACTTTACCATTTCATGTCCCTTCGGCAGCAGAATCACTGTATTAGCTCTGCTATCGTTAGGATTTGTAGTTCTCTTTATGAATTCATTCTTTTCCAGTCCTCTAATGATTTGTGATACTGACATTACATCCATATCTGCCATTTTGGCGATACTTGCTTGAGTGATATTATCCTCAGACTGGCTGAGAAAGTTTAAAGTGGTAAGAACTACAAATTGAGGATGAGTAATTCCAAGTTTCCTAAGCTCTTGAGAAATAATTGTGTGCCATTTATTATAAACTCGAATAAAAAGAAGACCTGTAGAGGCTTCTGCGTCATCTTTAAAACGAGTAGATGGAAAGTCCAATTATTATTCAACCTCCTTCTTTATTTTCATAACTGCTGCTGGAACATCTGAAAATACACCGCTAAGAAAATTTAAGTCTTCCTCTGAAGGATTTTCCTTAGCTAGTCTTACAGTATGTTCAATAAAAGTTTTTCCATTCTCCTCTAAAATATCATGTCCAAAATAAAGACTTCCCATTTCAGGCACATCAGTTCTATCCCAATAAGAAGCATTTGGAATAATGTTAACTAGTGTAAAATTCATTTCCGGCATTTCTTTTAATTTCATTGTTCCAGTAGTTCCTGTTTTTAGTTCCCCGTTAAAGGTTATATTTTCTAAATCTTCCTCCCAAATATGACGCTTTGAAGCATCTGCATAATAAGACCAAATGCTTTCTTTTGAAGCCCTTACTTCTGCTTTAAATTTTAACTCCATTTTAATTCCTCCTTTTATGAATGTATTTATTATATATATACTTATTATAAGTATACTTATAATATAATTTTTATAATATGTCAAGGATTAATTTTCTGTATTTAAGTTTTACTCTTATACAAGGAGTAAAATATATCAATACAATCCAAAAATTGCTTAAAATATGATACAATATTTTAATAAGCGAATCGTAAGCGAGGAATTTGAGAATGGAGCTAATTTATAAAAGAAGAAGTATAAGAAGATATTTGGACAAGAAGCTTGAAAGAGATACTATTATGACTTTATTGAAAGCTGCTACAGCGGCACCAACTGCGGCAAACTGCCAGCCCTGGGAGTTCATAGTGGTGGATGATGAGAGCAAGCTTTCGGAAATAAGAGAAAAATTTAAATTTGCCAGGTATAATGCTCCTGCTGCAATTATAGTGTGTGGAAATATGAAATTAGCCTTTAAGGGGGCGGTACAAGAAATGTGGATACAGGATTGCAGTGCAGCAACAGAAAATATATTGATTGCAGCTGCAAATATGGGACTGGGTTCCGTATGGATAGGGGTATACCCAATTGAAAGCAATATAAAACCATTGAAAAAAATATTAAATATTCCTGAGCATGTTACCCCTTTAAATATTATATATGTGGGTTATCCTGCAGAAGAAAAGGAAGCTAGAAGCAGATTAGATGAAAAAAGAGTATATTGGCAGGAATACGAGCCTAGCCGAAAGCATAGAACAAAGGATAAGCCTGTTATAGGACATTATTAAGTAAGGCTATGATTTAAATCGGTGTAAAAATCAATACTGCTTTAAAATAGAATTTCCAAGATTGAGGAAGGAAAAAGATGAAGGATAAATTTTTATGTGTCATGGCACAGTACGACAAAGAAACGAATTTGAAATTGAAAGCTATAGAAAAAATTTTAATAGATAATAGCTTTGAAGGAAAGCAAACTCCCAATTTGCCTCATCATATAACATTGGGAAGCTTTGATTTATCTAGGGAAGAGGAATTAAGAGAAAAGCTAAGCTGGGTATCAGAAAATTTTAAGGGTTTTGATATAAAATTGAACAATATTGGATTATTCGGATTAGATGTGCTATTCATAGCACCAGCAGTAAACCAGGAGCTATTAAATCTGCAGCAGCATTTTAATAACGATTATGCAGATGGATTTGGGTGGACAGCCCATACAACCATACTGATGGATGAACCTCAAACAATTCAAAAGGCTCTGCCTTACGTAGCTGAAAATTTCAAGAGCTTTACTGGGAGAATAGAAGCTATTAGCTTATATGAATTTTGGCCTACCAGATTTATTTTAAAGAAAAAGCTGCAAGGATGAGATTATTTTATTAGAGGTGATAATTAATGATGAAAGAAGATATATGGAAAATTTCCATGGAACAATCAGCAATAGATTTGAATTGTACCGTAGATGATTTTGCAAATAGTGGGAATACAGTGGTGATATCTAAGTTAAAGGAGGGAAGAAAAAAATGCTATAAAAAGCCATTGTTTTGTGACTTCGTATATTATGGAAATGGACTAGTTGCCTCTGTGGATGAAAGAATAAAAGATTATATAGAAGGCTTTATAGGCAGACATTCTGGATTTAGATGCTTTGATATGCCTCAGCTCAATGTATTAAATAGAGAGTTCGAAAAGTATGGCAAATGTGTTTGCTTCATTGCAGAGTACTTTCTTCCCGATTTAAATAAACAGGTTTTCACGAATGATAATATTGAAGTTAAGGTGCTTTCAGAGTGTGAGGTAGCATCACTTTATGGAGATGCAAGATTTCATATGGCATTAGGATATAACCAAGCTGAGGATAAAAAAGATGTGCTTGCAGTGGTAGGATACATAGAGGGGAAAATAGCTGGTGTGGCAGGTGCAAGCAACGATTCCGATACAATGTGGCAGATTGGTGTTGATGTTTTACCAGAGTATAGAGAATTAGGAGTAGCTTCAAAAATTACAAAGGTTTTGACAGATGAAATAATTAAATATGGGAAAGTACCCTTCTACTGCACTGCTTGGTCTAACATTGCTTCCAAAGCTAACGCAGCTAAGTGCGGCTATAAAACTGCTTGGGTGGAAATGACTGCAATTGATATAGAAGATGCTATGAAAATGATAGGTGAGAAGTATAGTTAGCAGTGGAAATTAAGAAATGAAGATGATTTAGGAGGAAAAGCATTAATTATGAGTGTAAAGATGATTCATCACGTATGTATACAAACTGAAAAATATAGCGAATCACTTGAATTCTATACTAAAATTTTAGGCTTCGAGCTAGTTTCGGAAACAACGAATTTTCATAAACGTGATTACAACACATGGTTAAAATTAGGAAGTTTTATGATTGAGCTGCAGACTAGCAAAAAGGGAGAAAAACTGAACAATTGGAGTTCATCAAATGAAGGAATAGTGCATATGTGTTTCCTAGTAGACAATGTTCAAGAGGAATTCGATAGGATAATAAAATTAGGCTACAAAAGCTTTAAGATTAAAAGTGGAGAAATAATATATAAAGTTGAAGATGGATATTTGTTTAAAATAAAAGCACCGGAAGGTACAGAAATTGAAATAAGAGACTTATTGATATAAAACTTCCTTTGGTGGCTAAGGCTATGTTTTAAATGTTGATATTATCGTTTGAGTTCCTTTACAAAAACGTCTTTATCAACATTCTTTTAAAACATAGCTTTTTTTATAAATTAAGCCTTTTTCTTACTGGAAGCCAAATTTCGCTGACATAATCAGCTTTGCTGTTATCTCCATTGGTGTAGTATTCAAAATCAAGAGTTTGGGCAGGCTCGTAGTCAGATTGAGGGAAGAATTCACTATATATTCTTTTCCACATTGTTTGAATAGCATCAGGCATTGGTCCAATGCATTTAAAAACTGCCCAAGTAGACTCAGGTATTTCAATAAAGGTGTATCCAGCGGGGATAGCGGTTTCAGCAGTTTCTATTCCAATAGCATAATTAAAATGCTCGATATTGCTATCATCGCTGTTATCACAGATTCCAAGCAAGCCCTCACCAACAACTAAATTATTTTTCTTTCCTAGCTTCAGAAGATTTTCTAAGGAACCGTCGGTTAAAACTTCCGTCCAGAAGCTTGGAATTTCTTTTTGACCAATAGTTTCTTCATTAGAAACACTTTTAGCTTTTGCAGCTACCTTAAAGGCTGCTTTCTTTTCAATTTTATAGTCCATAATTTCTCCGCCTTCCATAATAATTTTAAGCAACAGGGGACTGAAGGATTTTAAATTTGCTCCCGGCTCTCGAGCTGCCGAGGGTGTTATACCATGAAATCTAGTAAAAGCTTTTGCAAAGCTTTCAGGACTTTCATAGCCATATTTTAAAGCTATATCAATGATTTTGGTTTTAGACATGGATAATTCTATTGCAGCTAACGATAATCTCCTGTTTCTTATATATTCACCTACTGTAATTCCAGTAAGCAAGCTAAAGGTTCTCTGAAAATGAAAATTGGAGGAATAGGCACACTTTGCTACTTCTTCGAAATCAATTTCCTTTAAAATATTTGTTTCCATATAGTTAATGGCTTTTTGAAGTCCCTTCATCCAATCCATATTTCACCCTCCTGTCATAACAATCTTATAATAAAGACAGATAATATTCCTGTTTTTCTATGCTCACATTTGTCCTATTATAGCATAGAAAAGAAAATTTTCGTTAATTAAATATTAACAAAAAAATTAATATATATTTATTTTGTTAAGCAGGATTTTTTACTTTATTACAGAATAAGTTATTAATGAAAAGTTTGTCTTAAAATACATATTGTGGTTGAATGTTGCGATTACAACACTAGTACTTCATAAGTATTAGCGAAAGCTGCTTTTCTTAATAGTAATTATAGGATGGTGAACAATAAGTGAAAAAATGTTTAGCTGAAGAAATAATTTTAGGTTATACTCTTCAAAACAACCATGACATAAGCTTTTCTAAAGGGTTCTTACAATTTTCCATCAATCCATTAACTATAAGCAAAATAAAAGCATATGTGGAACAAGATAAGAGTTCAGTAAATGCTTTTATGGCTACTGTGTTTAATATTTTATTAGCTAGATATACTGGAGAAGAAGAAATTATTATTGAAAATTTAATCAATCTTGATGGAAATAATAATTATGCTTATTCCATTATAAAAAATAATGTAATGGATACAGAAACCTTTAAGAGCACGCTTTTTAATTCACATAATAAACTTAGCAAAATTCCTGACGAGTTTAATAACCAGGATAATTATCATAATCTTATTTTTGATACTGTCACTATGCCAAATGAGAATATTAATTTAGAGAATTTTAAGTTTGGAATATGGATAAAATTTAATGAAACTTCTAATGGACAAATAAATGCTGTAATAGAATTTAATGAAAGCCTTTATGAAAAAATTGAAATTGAAAAATTTGCAAGCCATTTCTTAAAAATATTGGATGAAGTCTCCGAATTTCCTGAAATAAAGCTTTCTCAAATAGATCTGCTTTCTGAAGAAGAAACAAGACAAATATTAATAGAATTCAATGCTACAAACACCGAATATGCCAAGGATAAAACTGCATATGAGCTATTTGAAAAACAAGTGGAACTCACTCCGGACCATGTTGCAGTGGTATATAAGGATGATAAATTAACCTATAGGGAATTAAATGAAAAAGCAAACCAATTGGCAAGGTCCCTATTATCTGAAGGAGTTACTCCAGACAGCATAGTAGGTATAATGACAACTGCCTCTTTGGAAATGATCATCGGGATAATGGCAATACTAAAATCAGGAGCAGCCTATCTTCCCATAGATCCGGAATATCCAAATGATAGGGTAGAATATATGCTGGAAGATAGCCACACAAATATATTGTTAACACAGGATCGATTTGCAGATAGACTCAATTTTTCTGGAACAATATTAAATCTAGAAAATGACAGTCTATATGACGGCGAAAAAAACAATTTAGGCAGAACAAATCAACCCAATAATCTAGCTTATATAATATATACTTCCGGTTCTACTGGAAAGCCTAAAGGTGTTATGATTGAACACAGTTCCCTTATTAATTCAAGCCAATGGCATATTAAATTCTATGATGTCACTGATAAGGATAGAGGAACTAAATATGCGGGCTTTGGTTTTGATGCATCTGTACTTGAAATATTTCCATATCTTTTAAGTGGTGCCGCCATACATATAATCAGTGAAGCTATTAGACTTGATATTGCAAAACTTAATGATTACTTTGAAGAAAATAATATAACCATAAGTTTTTTGCCTACTCAAATTTGTGAAGAATTTATGAGATTAAATAATACTTCTTTAAAAAGGGTATTCACTGGCGGAGATAAGCTGCATACTTTTATAGAGAATAATTATGAAATAGTAAACAATTATGGACCAACAGAAAATACGGTTGTAACAACAGCTTTTAAGGTTGATAAAAGCTATAACAATATTCCAATTGGAAAGCCCATAGCTAACTCAAAAATATATATTATTAATGAAAGCAATAAACTTCAGCCTATAGGAGTAGCTGGCGAGCTATGTATAGCTGGGGATGGTCTGTCACGAGGGTATCTTAATAGGCCTGATCTAACAAAAGAAAAGTTTGTTTCAAATCCTTTTGAACCAGGTGAAAAGATGTATAAGTCCGGTGATCTAGCTAGATGGCTGCCTGACGGAAATATTGAGTTTATTGGAAGAATAGATCATCAAGTAAAAATAAGAGGCTACAGAATAGAGCTTGGAGAAATAGAAAATCAAATTCTAAAAAACAATAGAATCAAGGGCACGGTGGTTTTAGCCAAGGAAGATGCGCAAGGCAACAAATATCTTTGCGCCTATATAGCAGCTAAAGAAAAAATAGAGATTCAAGAGCTAAGAAAGGATCTTTCAAAAGTGCTGCCAGGCTATATGGTACCAGCATATTTTATTCAAATTGAAGCAATCCCTTTAACACCAAATGGAAAGATTGATAAAAAGGCACTTCCAGAGCCCCTTGGAGAAATAAGCACAGGAGTAGCTTACCAGGCACCAAGAAATGAAATAGAAGAAAAGCTTGCAAAAATATGGAATGAAGTGTTAGCAATAGAAAAAATAGGTATAGATGATGACTTCTTTACCTTAGGTGGACATTCCTTAAATGCAATGAGGATGACAGTCCTTATGCAAAAGGAATTAGGGGTACAAATATCTGTATCTGAAATATTTTCTCAGCCTACCATAAGAAAAATAGCTGAAACCATACCTAAAATAAACGGAGGTTTATATCCTTCTATAGAAGTGGCAAAGGAAAAAGAATATTACAAGGTTTCCTCAGCTCAAAAAAGAATGTTTGCGTTAAATCAATTGGGCAGGCAGAAAACAAATTATAATAACCTAACCGTAAAACTGCTTGAAGGTAAGCTGGAAAAGTCAAAAGTAGAAGAAGCCTTTAAAACACTCATAGAGAGGCAAGGAGTCTTTAGGACTTCTTTTGAGATAATTAATGGAGAGATAGTTCAACAAATTCATAAAACAATTGAGTTTAAGCTAGATTATGAAGAAAGTGATATAAAAACCAGAGAATTTATAAAGCAGGAAATGAAGAATTTTGTGAAGCCCTTTGACCTGTCAAAAGCTCCTCTTTTAAGGGCAAAATTAATAAAGCTAGATGAAGAAAAACATCTATTGATGTTTGATATACATCATATAATAACTGACGGAAGTTCTATGGATATTATCATGGAGGATTTTTCGAGAATTTATAATGGTGATGCATTAGAAGCTTTAAGAATACAGTACAAAGACTATTCTGAATTTGAAAACAGACTCATGGATTCTGAAGCTATGAAAAAGCACGGAGAATACTGGAAAAGCCTCTTTGACAATGAAATACCTGTATTAAATCTTCCCTTGGATTATACAAGACCAGTTTTTCAAAGTTTTGAAGGAAAGAGTATAAGCTTCAAGCTAAATAGGGCGTTAACAGAGAAGCTTAGAGAGGTTAGCAAGGCCAATGGGGCAACTATATATATGTTCCTTCTGTCATCTCTAAATATACTTTTAGCTAAGTATAGCGGACAAGAAGATATAATCATAGGTTCGGCAGCGGCAGGTAGATCTCATGCTGATTTGCAAGGAATAGTAGGTATGTTCATAAACACCTTGGCTATGAGAAATTATCCTAGAAGTAATAAAAATTTCAATGATTTTCTGCAGGAGGTAAAAGAGAATTCCTTAAAGGCTTATGAACATCAAGCTTATTCCTTTGATAAATTGGTGGAAGAGCTTAGCTTAGGGAAAGCTATAAACAGAAATCCATTATTTGATATCATGTTTGTCTTGCAGAATACGGAGCATAAAAAACTGCATATGGATGGAATAAGTATAAATGATTACAAATTTAAAGATGATGTATCTAAATTTGATATGACTTTTGAGGCAGAAGAAACTGATGGTGAAATAAAGTTTAATTTAGAGTACTGCACTAAGCTATTTAAAAGATCAACTATAGAAGGCCTTATACGGCATTTCAAAAATATATTAAATGAAATAATAGAAAATCCGCGCATTAAGCTTTCAGAAATAAATATGCTTTCAGAAGCTGAGAAAAAAGAGATACTAGTAGATTTTAATTCTACCAAGTCAGAATATCCTAGAGATAAAAGCATATGTGAGCTCTTTGAAGAGCAAGCTTACAAAGCACCGGATAGTATTGCAGCAGTTTGCGAAAGCGATAAGCTTACCTATAGAGAGCTGAATGAAAAGGCAAATCAGCTTGCAAACACTCTTAGGGTAGAAGGAGTAACTTCTGAATCTATAGTTGGAATAATTGCAGAGCGTTCTTTGAATATGCTTGTAGGTATAGTTGCAATATTAAAAGCAGGAGGAGCTTACCTTCCTATAGATCCAGACTATCCAAGCAATAGAATAAATTACATGCTGGAGGATAGCAAAGCAGACATTTTGCTTACGGAACAGGAGCTCTCCAGTGAAATTGATTTTAAAGGATGTTTAATCGATCTAAAGGATGCCGAAATTTACAGTCCAAATAAAGAAAACCTTGAGAATATAAGCAAAGCTGAAAATATAGCCTACGTAATTTATACTTCTGGAACCACAGGTAGACCAAAGGGTGTAGCTGTAATACAAAGGAATGTGGTGAGATTAGTTAAGAATACTAATTATATAGAGTTTAAAAGGGAGGATAAACTTCTTCAAACAGGTTCCATAACTTTTGATGCTTCAACCTTAGAAATATGGGGCTCTCTGCTAAACGGTATTGAACTGCACATAACCAGCAAAGATGTGATATTAAATGGTGAAAAATTAAAAGAATATCTATCATCGAATAAAATCACAATAATGTGGCTGACCTCTCCTCTATTTAATAAGCTTTGTGAAGAAGATCCTGAAATATTTAGAGAGCTAAGATGTTTATTAGCTGGGGGAGATGTCGTTTCAGCTAAAAACGTGAACCTAGTCAGGAAATACGCACCCCAGCTCACAGTAATAAATGGATACGGTCCTACTGAAAACACAACCTTCTCTACCTGTTATGTAATTAGTGAGAATCTAGATGAAAATAAGACTATACCTATAGGAAAACCAATAGCAAACTCTACGGCTTACATATTGGATAAGGATAATAATTTAGTGCCAACAGGAGTATACGGCGAATTATGCGTTGGTGGGGATGGATTAGCAAGAGAATATCTAAACAATAAGGAATTAACCGCTAAAAAATTTGTTGAGAATCCCTTTGAACAAGGGCAAAGAATGTATCGTACAGGAGATTTAGCAAGGTGGCTTCCTGACGGCAATATAGAGTTCTTAGGAAGAATAGATTATCAAGTGAAGATACGTGGTTTCAGAATCGAACTAGGAGAGATAGAAAAAGCCTTATTGAAATTGAAAGGAATAAAGGAAGCATTGGTAATTGACCGAGAAGAAGACGGTAATAAATACTTGTGTGCCTATATTGTATCAGCTGAAGATTATAGCATTAAAAAGCTTAGAGAAGAACTTAAGAATGCTTTGCCGGATTATATGATTCCGTCTTACTTTATTATTTTAGATGAAATGCCTTTAAATCAGAGTGGAAAAATAGACAGAAAGGCACTTCCCATACCTGATGGTAATATAGAAACAGGAGCGGAGTATATAGCTGCAAGAAATAAAATAGAAGAAATTTTAATAAATATCTGGAGCGAAATATTAGAAATAAACAAAATAGGGATAGATGATGATTTCTTTGCTCTTGGGGGGCACTCCTTAAAGGCTATTAAAATGGTAGCTATGATACAGAGAGAGCTTTCTGTGGAAATATCCGTTGGCGACATATTTAAAAACACTACAGTAAGAAGTTTAGGAGAGCATCTAGAGAAAATCAGAGAAAGTGTATATCACTCTATAGAAGCTGTAGAAGAAAAAGAATTCTACGAAGTATCCTCAGCTCAAAAAAGAATGTATGCCTTAAATCAGTTTTCAAAGGAGGAAATAAACTATAATATCCCGTCTGTGTTTATATTGGAAGGTAAGGTTGAAAAAGACAGGATACAGGAGAGCTTCAATAGGCTTATTGAAAGGCATGAAGCCTTCAGAACCTCCTTTGAATTAGTGAAG
Organism: Clostridium sp. 19966; assembly: GCF_032335695.1. Taxonomy (NCBI): domain Bacteria; kingdom Bacillati; phylum Bacillota; class Clostridia; order Eubacteriales; family Clostridiaceae; genus Clostridium; species Clostridium sp. 19966. The sequence continues at coordinate 53,232 of NZ_JACTOJ010000012.1, read as the reverse complement.
GATAAAATAATGCAGCGCATTCACAGGCATGTGGATTTTAAGATGGATTATGAGGAAGCTTATAATAGCTCTAATGAAGCAATAAATATTGAAATAGATAAGTTTGTAAGGCCATTTGATTTATCAAAGGCACCGCTTTTAAGGGTAAAACTTATAAGACTTGCAGAAGAAAAATATCTTTTAATGTTTGATATGCACCACATAATATCAGACGGAAGCTCAATGAGTATAGTCATGGATGAATTCACAAGATTGTTTAAGGGTGAAAATTTAAAAGAATTAAGAGTACAGTACAAGGATTATTCCGCTTGGGAAAATAAAATGCAAGAATCTCCTTTCATGAAAAAATATGAAGAATACTGGTTAAGTATTTTCAAGGATGAAATACCTGTATTAAATTTACCTACAGATTATCCAAGACCTAGCATTCAAAGCTTTGAAGGAGCAAGTATAGAATTTACCTTGGAAAAAGCCTTAACTGAAAAATTAAAGAAAATAAGCGCAGAAAATGGAGCTACTCTGTATATGACCTTGTTATCAGCTTATAATATATTGCTTTCAAAATATAGCGGACAAGATGATATAGTTGTAGGTTCTCCCATAGCAGGCAGATCGCATATTGATCTATATAACATAGTAGGAATGTTTATAAACACTCTTTCTATGAGAAATTATCCTAAGCCAGATAAAATATTTAATAAATTTCTTCAGGAGGTAAAGGAAAGTGCATTAAAGGCTTATGAAAATCAGAACTATCAGTTTGATAGACTGGTAGAAAAATTGGATATAAAAAGAGATCTAAGCAGAAATGCATTATTTGATACCATGTTTATACTTCAAAATACTGAAAACAAAGAGCTTCAGCTTGATAATATAACAATTAAAAAGTTTCCCTTTGAAAAAAGGATATCTAAATTTGATTTGACCTTAGCTGCTGAAGAAAAGGGTGATAAGCTGGAATTTGACTTAGAATACTGCACTAAATTATTTAAAAAACAAACCATGGAAAAATTCATTGAGCATTTTAAAAATATACTATATCAGATAATAAATAATCCTGAAATAACAATTTCTGATATAGATATGCTGTCAGAGGAAGAAAGACAGGAAATATTATTAGATTTCAATAATACGAGATTAGAATATGATGACAGCAGAACCATATGCCAAGTCTTTGAGGCCCAAGTTGAAAAGACTCCAGACAATATAGCTGTAGTATATGAAAATAAAAAATTAACCTACAGAGAATTGAATGAGAAAGCAAACCAATTAGCGAGAGTGCTAAGGAACAAAGGGGTAAAAGCTGATTCAATAGTTGGAATGCTTATGGAAAGATCTGTTTATATGCTGGTGGGAATAATGGGAATACTAAAAGCTGGCGGTGCTTATCTTCCAATAGCGCCAGAATACCCTGAGGAAAGAATAAAATATATGCTGGAAGACAGCAAAGCTCAGATATTACTCACACAGAAGCAACTACTGAATACCACAGCTTTTAATGGAACTCTGATAGATATAGAAGCTGAGGATTTATACATTCAAGATAAAGCTAATTTGCCAAAAGTAAACACTCCTGATAACTTAGCTTATGTAATCTATACTTCAGGATCCACAGGAAAACCAAAAGGAGTTTTAATACAGCATAGAAATGTAATTAATCTGGTAACAGCATTAGGAAAACTTATATATGATAAGTATTCTTCACCATTAAAAATAGCTTTAATCGCACAATATGTTTTTGATGCTTCCGTAAAACAAATATTTGCCAGCGTATTAAATGGTAACAGTCTATATATCATTCCAGAAGAATACAGAACTATAGGGGAAAAGCTCATAGAGTACTATATTAATAATTCCATAGATATTTCTGATGGAACTCCATCTCATATTAAACTTATGCTTAGTGATAATAAAGAGAATATAAAAGATATTCCTGTGCGTCATTTTGTAATCGGAGGAGAGGAATTAACTGTCAGCTTGGTAAAGGAATTTTATTCCTTTTTCAGTAAGGCAAAACCTAGCATAACGAATATATATGGTCCAACAGAGTGCTGCGTAGATTCCACAGGCTTTCTAGTAAATGAAAATAATATAGATAAGCTTACCGTCATTCCAATTGGCAAACCATTGGTAAACTATAAAGCTTATGTTTTAGGTAAAGCTAATAAGCTTCAGCCTATAGGAGTAGCTGGAGAACTGTGCATAGGAGGCAAGGGCTTAGCAAGAGGGTATCTCAACAGACCAGAGCTTACAGAGGAAAAATTCACAGCAAATCCTTTTGAATCAGGAGAGAGGATGTATAAGACAGGAGATTTAGTAAGATGGCTTCCCGATGGAAATATAGAATTTTTAGGACGTATAGATTATCAGGTAAAAATAAGAGGTTATCGTATTGAAATTGGTGAAATTGATGCTTTAATTAAGACTCATCCTTCTGTTAAAGATTCTATAGTAATAGTTAAGGAAGATATTGCAGGCGAAAAAAGATTAATAGCCTATGTGGTTCCTAAAATAGATGCTGAGGAAAAATACAGTGAAGGCAGCTTAAGAGAATACTTGAAGAAAAAGCTACCTAAATACATGCTTCCTGCTGTGTTTGTGCAAATTGAAAAAATGCCTTTAAATACTAATGGAAAGATTGATCGTTTCGCCCTTCCAGAACCAAGTACGCTGGAAAGAGATTTAGAGGAAGGCTTTGTGGCTCCGAGAAATAAAGAAGAAATTGAAATGGCAGAAATATGGAGTAAAATACTTGGCGTTGAGAAAATAGGTATCGACGATGACTTCTTTGATCTGGGGGGAGATTCCTTTAAAGCTATTAAGCTGGTAAGAAGTATCAGCAGCAGCCTTGGGGTAATGGAACTTTTCAAGAATTCAACCATACGAGAGCTGGCAGTTTATATGTCAAAGGACGGTTCAAGAGAAAGGACTATGCTCAATGAGCTTACAAAACCTGTTACTGAAAAAGATAAGATTGTATCGTTAATCTGTTTTCCTTATGGAGGTGGAAGTGCTATTTCTTTTCAACCGCTTGCGAATGCTCTTCCCCCAAATTATTCTCTCTATTCCGTGGAATTACCGGGACATGATTACAGTTGTCCTGATGAAGCTTTAGCTTCTATTGAGGAATGTGCAGAACGCTGCTTTCAGGAAATTAAGCAAAAGGTTACAGGCCCTATAGTCCTTTATGGACATTGTTTAGGATCAACCATGGCAGCCTTCCTTGCATATAAATTGGAGGCAGCCGGAATTAAGATTGATGGAGTCATTACCGCAGCTATGTTTCCTGCACCTCGTATTTCTAATAAGTTCTTTGATATTTGGGAGAAAATCTTTCCAAGTCAGCTTACGGACAAGGGAAATAGGGATATGTTAAAAACAATAGGTGGATTAACCAGTGATGTAAGCTCTGAGGAAACAGAATTTATCCTTAGGAACTTAAAGCATGATTCAAAAGAATGTACAAGATGGTACACAGAGGTTTATAAAAATAAAAATCAGAAAAAATTTAAGACACCTATAACTTGTATTATTGGTGAAAGTGATAGAGCTACAGAATTCTACCAGGAAAGATATAAAGAATGGGAGCATTTCAGTGATAATGTAGATTTAAAAACTATTAAGAACGCAGGACATTTTTTCTTTAAAAATCAAGCAAAAGAGTTAGGGGAAATAATTAAAGAAAAGGTTGAAGCTTGGCAATCTAAAACCTCAGAAGTAAGAGAGACAGAAAAAATTTATGAAAATAGTGAAGATACAAAGAGAATAAAAGTAGCACCAAGCATGAATTTGTTTTTGATTGTTGCAATTGTTCAGATAATCTCTGAAATAGGAACTATATTATCAACCTTTGGAACAAGCGTATGGGTATATAAACAGACCAATGTGTTATCTCAATTCGCTATGATGTTTCTTCTAAGTGTAATTCCTAACATTTTGGTGCTTCCTTTTTCAGGGGCTATTATAGATAAGATTGACAGAAGATTAGTTTTAATTGCCAGTGACATACTTTCAGCTGCCTGCTCTTTAGTTTTGCTTATATTGCTGTATACAAATCAGCTTCAGATTTGGCAGGTTTATATATTCACAATTGTATCTTCAGTGGCAATATGCTTCAGACAGCCAGCCTATATGGCAGCAATTACACAAATTGCTCCAAAGTTATATCTTACACAGGCAAACAGTGTTGCTCAATTTTCATCTGCTATAGGAGGTATACTTGCTCCAATTTGCGGAGGAATATTTATGGATTATATAGGCTTTAAGGGACTTGTAACTATAGATTTTGCAACCTTTTTAATATCAATAATAACTTTACTTTTATTAAGGTTTCCAGATGCTATGTTTACAAGATTAGAGGAACCTATTCTTAAACAGTTAATAGGAGGCTGGAAATTCATAGTCAAAAGAAAAAGTTTAGTTGGGATGGTACTGTTTTTTGTAATAGTTAACTTCTTAGTAGGAATTTTTGATGTTACAATTACACCGCTAATATTGTCTTTCTCTAATGCATCAGTGCTTGGAATAGTAAATTCTTTTTCAGGAATTGGCGTTTTAACCGGAGCTATAATTATGCTCATAACCGGCGGTACAAAAAAAAGAGCAAAAGGCATGGTGGGATTTGTGATTCCTATGGCATTTGCAATTATGATAGCAGCATTAAGACCTATGCCTGTTTTCGCAGCAGTTGCTCTTTGGGGATATTCATTCTCTCTTACCTTTGTAAATGTTCATTGGCAGTCCTTGATACAGGTTAAGGTTGGGTTAGAATTGCAAGGAAGAGTATTTGCTATTAATCAGATGATGGTTTCGTTGCTAAGACCACTTAGCTTCATTACTGCAGGTGCGCTAGCAGATAATGTGTTTTCGCAGTCCCTGAAGAATGATTCCTTTAGTTCACCAATATTTAATCTAGTTTTGGGAGTTGGATCGGGACGTTCCATGAGGCTCGTTGTATTAATAGCAGGAGCAATTCTTCTTGTATGGAGTGTAATAGGCGTCTTGTATAAGCCGCTCAGTGAAATGGATGACTTCCTTGAAGATGCTATTCCTGATGAAATCATCATCAAAGATAAGGATAAACTGCAGGAAATAGCAGATAAAAAAATAGAGACTAATTCATATGTTAAAGCCGAAGTAGCCTCAACTAAGGAAAAATAAGTTTTTCAAACTAAACTGATTTAAAACAGAACTTTATAAAAAATCGGTAATGCATTTAAGGCTTATTTGGCATTAATTTGTTGAATAAGCCTTAGCTTTATTTCATTATTTAAGTGAATAACTGAATCAAAATAGGCACTTGGAGGAGTTTATGGAATTATATATAGCACCAATCAGCGATATTGGAAATAAGCAGATACAGGAGATAAGTAAAAGCTTTGGCATAGAGAAAAAAAATATAATTGAAAAATATAAGAAAAAAGAGGACAAAATTAGGGCATTAATAGGTGAAATTATGCTGAGGTGCATCATATGTGATAAGCTGCAGCTTATGAATGAAGAAGTTGTTTTAAAAAAAGACGAATTTGGTAAGCCATATTTACAAGGATATCCACATTTTAAATTTAATATTTCTCATTCTGGAAAATATGTTGTATGTGCAATAAGCAAACAAAATGTGGGAATAGATATAGAAGAAATAACAGAACTAGATTATAAAAATATAGCAGACAGCTTCTTTACTGAAAAAGAAAGAAAATATATATATGAAAAAGAGTCGCTATTAAGGTTCTACGAAATATGGACATTAAAAGAGAGTTATATAAAGGCTGTTGGCAGAGGGCTTTCCATACCCTTAAACTCTTTCTCAATAGACATCTATGCTAATAAATATATAAAAACTATTAAACAATATGTTTTCAAGGTAATCGATATTAATGAAAAATACAAAATGGCTTTATGCTCATACGGAAATGATAGCATATATAAGAAAGTAATTTTAGATCAGTGGAGACTAATTTATAACTATTATAAATTAACTTCTTCACTAGAAGGATTTGATGGTCATTTATAGAATATATGATTAAATAAGTAATGGTAGAATTTTTATGGAAGAATGGATACGAAGTTTTTGGAGAGCTAGAAGATGTGCCTCCCAGGCATAAGCGATATTATATGAGAAAGCTCTTAAAATAGAGGTGGATTAATGAACATAAAGGATTATGAATATGTAAACATAGTAGAGGTAACGGGCAATATAGAAAAGGGTGTAGAGGAATTTCTTTTGAAAAACAATAAACCTAAAACCTTTCAGCATGTTAAGTCTGTTGCAAGTACAAATAGTAGAATAGCTGAAGCATATGGGCTGGATAAAAGAAGCTGTGTCCTGAGCGGATATTTGCATGATATTGCTGCGGTTATTCGACCCAATGATATGCTAAAGTACATGGAGGAAAATCATTTATTTGTGGATGAGGCAGAAAAGAAATATCCATTTATACTGCATCAAAGAATTTCAAGACTGTTGGCAAAGGAGTTTTTTAATATACAAGATGAAACAATATTGTCTGCTATAGAATGTCATTCTACCTTAAAGAGTAATCCCTCAGATTATGATATGGCACTTTTTATTGCAGATAAACTTTCTTGGGATCAAGAAGGAAAGCCTCCCTTTTATGATATAGTGAGGGAAGCATTATCTGTATCCTTAGAGAAAGCTTGTTTATCTTATATAAACTACGTTATGAATAATGGCATGATTTTGCAGCCACATTCATGGCTAGTAGAAGCAAGAAAGTATTTACAAAATTTTTGAAAATCATAAATTAAGAAAATAGAATTTCTCTATTGGTGAAATACATAAGTGTAGAGAATAAAAGAGTTGAATATAATATAATAAACAAAAACATACAGAGCTAGATATGTGAAAGTATGAAAAGGCTATTGAAATATTGGGGGAATTGAATTGGTTTTCGCTTCTATTTTTATAACTGTGATACTTCTTTTGCCTATGATAGGTTTACTTCTATATGGCATATTTTATCCAAGAGACGCTGCTATGATGGGAAAGAGATGGCAGTTTAAAAATCAGAATTTGGAGCCTAGTGAGGAGTATATTAAACATTGCAGGGTGATGTCCATTGTTGTATTAGTACTATTAATTGTTATTTCAATTTTTGCTTTTTTAAAATAGCGGAGTAAGCAGTAAGAGATAATTTAAAACACCGCTTAAATCTAAAATTATTATGGAAGGTATGGAAGGTATTGAATGCGATGAAGCTAAGAATAAGGAAAAGCTTCTTACTACTTTAACTGATAAATGGAATACACCTAATATGGTATGGAGATTTTATAATTTAAAAAGTATAAAGATGATAAGCATGAAAGAGGACACAAGTGAAACAGCTAAAATTGGGTATTTAAAATACGGAAGAGGAAGTATAAATGGGGCCACTGTATATAAAAATTTTATTTTTACCAAAAGAAAGGATGAAGCTGCATGTCAGAAACTATATTAACAATGCAATTATTGAAAGAGTTCTATGGAGTTTGCAGGCTGGATAAAGCTGAATCAATACCAGAGTGGGCTCAAAGGGGAAACTTCTTTTCTGTAACAAGAACCTCAGAGGAATTATCGATTGTCTGTGAAGAAGTAAATATCCCTAACGAGATAAAATGTGAAAAGGCTTGGAGAATATTAAAGGTTTTAGGGCCATTAGATTTTTCCTTAATAGGCATACTGTCTAAAATAAGCACGGTGCTTGCATATAAAGCTATAAGCATATTCGCAATATCTACCTACGATACTGATTACATACTGGTTAAAAATAAGGATATAAACAAGGCTGTTGAAGCACTAAAAGAAAAAGGATATGAAATAAGATTATAGTTAGTGGAGTAGCGGTTATGAAAAGAAATTCTTCTCTTACTTATGGATTTTTAATATTTTTGGCTGCAATACCAATGATACTTTATTTATGGTATATGTTTTATAATTCTGCTGATGCCAAAAAAGCAATTAGGGCAGACTGGACTAACGAATATCTAAATTCTATAGAAACTGATTTTTCATATCTTAAAAATACTGATATATATTACAAGCAGGGAACAATACATTTCGATTTTAAAATTGATAGCAATACATCTTTAGAGGATTGCAAAAAAATGTAAAATTCACTAGGGAGTTTATAATCAAAAAATCGGTATCAAAATCCTTTTTACCTAAAGAGCAGGAAGAGCAGATAAATGTTAGGGTTGAGTTTGCTTCCAATAAGAATACATATACCTTTGATTGTCCTTATTGGATTAATAACACCCCAAGTGAGTCTGATGAATTCATATCAAACAACTATAGATTTTGGTATTTATCAATTAATAATGGAGCGCAGACAGAAATAAAGTTTTCAGATTAGTATTACTAAAGAAAGCGGTGATAAGAAATGGACAATATAGCTTTGATTTGTGTAACTCATGATCCTTACGGAATGAATATTGAACTAGTGAAAAAATTAAATCTTGTTTTAAAAGAAATTTATAAAGACATATTTATAACCGTAAGCCAGGAAACCGATAAAAAGCTGATATATGAGCTTGAAAAGAAAGCTTTTAATATAAAGCTCATTCCTAAGGAAGGTGCAGCTCAGGCAAGGCGTGAAGTTATAAAGTTTGCACTTACCGGCTCCAATCAGTATTTTCATTATTGTGATTTTGATAGACTGCTGACTTGGGTTAACAGATATCAAGAGGAGCTTAAGAATACAGCCCATGAAATATTAAAACATGATTTTTTGATAATAGGGAGAACTGAGAGAGCCTTTAACACCCACCCTATGGAATGGATTGAAACAGAAAAGCTTACAAATAAAATTTTCTCCTTGGAATTTGGACAAGAAGCTGATGTAACTGCTGGTTCCTGGGGGTTTTCAAGAAGCAGCGGTGAATTAATTCTAGAGCATTCAAAGGCTAAAATGACAGATGCGGAGTGGCCCATGATAGTGCATAGAATAGGAAATAAGAAAGTTGACTATATAGCTGTTGAAGGCCTGGAATATAGGGAAGAAGTAAATGGGCATCCTAACCAAACAGATAGCGCTGAAAAGTGGTTTTCCAGAGTGAAGCTTTGCTACATAATCAGTGAATCTGCCATAAACACAGGTAAAACACCATTTTTAATTATCCCCGGCGGTAATTATAAGAAGAGCTTTGAAACATATGTACTTGCTTATAAAAATTCAGCAGAAGAGCATTATTTTAATATGTATAAAAGCGCATTAGAAAATTTTGATGAATATATAAAGTTTTTAGATGATTACTCAAATGGAATAAACTTAACTAATGGACAAGTGGCCACCTCCACCTTTTGGTTAATTCATAATAATGAAGTAGTTGGGGTAACTAGAGTTAGGCATGAAGAGGTAGAATGTGCTGGTCATATAGGCTATGATATAGCACCCTGCTATCGGAAAAAAGGGTATGGCAGCATTATCCTTAAATTAGCCTTGAAAGAAGCCTATAAATTAGGAATAAATAAGGCTATAGTGACTTGTGGGGTGGACAATATATCTTCAAAGAGAATCATTGAAAAGAATAATGGGCAATTATTAGGAACTGTTTTTGATGAAGAAGATAATGAAAACTTGTATAAATATAGTATAGACACCTCCAGCATAGAGCTATAAAAAGATACGAGGAGGCAGATATTAGCCTTAAAGATATCTTAATGTGATACTCCGCTTAAATTTAAGCCAACTACCCCTACAACAATAAAAATAATGGACAATATCTTAAGAAGGCTCACGCTTTCTTTAAAAAATATTATACCTATGGTAGAGATTATAACTATCCCTGCGGCTGACCATATAGCGTAGGCTACACTTACAGGAATCTTCTTTAAGGCTAGTGATAGCACACTAAAGCACAAAAGATAAGCTATAGCCATACCAATAGAGGGAAGAAGCTTTGTGAGTCCATTTGATAATTTCATCAGGGTAGTTCCTGTTATTTCAAAAAGAATGGCCATAATTAAATAAATCCACTGCATAAAAATTCTCCTTTATCATTTAAAAATTTGGTATTTATGAATGTTGTCTTATAATAATATTATTATTTTGTACAGGATTTGGCAAGTGTAGAATAAGTTAAAAGGGTCTGATAGAATAGAATTAATTGAATGATTGACTAAGCATGTATTATCAAAGAGGATAGTATAGAAATGCATGAAGAAAAATGATAGTATAAATTTACATTGATAACTAAAGAAATTTCTGAATAGGGGTAAATAAAAATGATAGGTACAGGAACCATGGTAAATGTTGCAGCAGTTATTATAGGCAGCTGCATAGGAATGCTGTTTAACAAGGGGATGAAACAGCGCTTTCAAGACACACTCATGCAGGCCCTGGGATTGTCTACAACATTTATTGGAGTAGCTGGAGTTTTGAAGGTGATGTTTGTTATAAATAAATCTTCTATTGAAACTACAGGCTCGATGATGATGATTGCGTCTATGGTTATAGGCTCCATTATTGGAGAAGCTATAAATATAGAGGAAAGAATTGAGGGACTTGGAGAGAAGCTTAAAAAAAGATTTAGCAGCGGGGAAGATTCAAAATTTGTAGAGGGCTTTGTTTCTGCTACACTGGTGATTTGTGTAGGAGCCATGGCAATAGTTGGTTCTCTGCAGGACGGGTTAACTGGAGATGCTTCAATGCTCTATACTAAATCTATATTGGATTTTACTATAGTTATAATTTTTGCTTCTGCCCTAGGCAAGGGCGTAATTTTTTCAGCTATTCCCTTGGGAATTCTGCAGGGAGGAATAACGCTATCTGCTCATATTATTGAGCCAATACTTACGCAGACAATGATTCAAAATATATCCTTTGTAGGTTCAGTACTTATTTTTGCAATAGGCATAAATCTATCTTTGGGCAAGAAGTTCAAGGTAGCAAACATGCTGCCGGCTTTGCTTATAGCAGTTATATACAGCTTATTCTTTAAATAAGCTGTAAGGTCTTAAATATGCGAAAGAAAAGGTGATTTTATGGATAAAAAACTTATTATAGGTCCTATATTGGTAGTTATATCCTTTATATTAGCGGCAGTCTTCAAGGGTCAGAATATATGGATATTAAAAACACTTATAACTGGGTTAGAACTCATAGGAATAGTTCTATGCGGGTACACCATTGGAAAAACAGTGGGAGAAGCAAGAAATAACAGAAACAGAAAGTAGCTATTTGAAATAAAGATCTGGGGTTATAACCATAATTAGATTGTCCTTATACTCACCTTCATGCAGCTCCCTTTTTTCAATTACAGTTAAAGGCTTAAATCCGCTTTTTTCATAGCATTTTATAGCCCTCACATTCCAGGTTTGAGGGTCTATAAATACGGCGTGGCCATGTTCATTTTGGAAGATATATTGCAGCAGAAGCTTGATTATTTCACTGCCAAGACCTTTATTCCAATAGCTGGTTTCGCCTATAAATAAATCCATGGCATAGGGGTTGGAGTATTTATCAATATCCACCTTTCCGCCTGTCTCATATTCCTCAGTATCAGTTTTATAATATTGAAGGTAGCCTATAGGCTTTCCTTCATATTCTATTATGCAAGGGGTCTGACCAATAGGCTCTACTATTTTGCGACGGAATTTTTTAATTGTCTTTTCTAAATCGAAAGAATTATTTCTTCCTTCATAATAAGTTAAAACTTCTGGATCAGAAAGCCATTTTGACATTAAAGTATAGTCCTCTAGGCAATCCTCCATTTTACGTATAGATATGCTTTGGCTTTTGCACATATAAAAAATATCATCTCCTTAAAAATTTCCATACATTAATCTGAAATAAGCTTATGATATTTTAGCCTATTACAGCCTGTGTAGGTTATCTCTATCCCCCACTAGTGGCGAATTTATAATTCTATATTTGCGGTTTGAGTTCCATATAGAAACCAACTTATTAAAATTCTTATCAGGTTCCAGCATTAATTCTGCTAATTTATCTACTTCTTTCAAATCATTTTCTGTTAATTCGTCAAATTTGCCATCTATATAGCAAGGCTGAAAGTTATATGAAATTTCATCGTTCATGATAGCGTGAAAATCATAAAAAATTTCTTTGATAGCTGCTCTTAGGGAGTTGGTACCTATTGCATCTGCATATACAAAACCTTCTCCTTCAACTTTTCCATTTCGAATATTTAACCAAGTATCAGCCGCCCAATCAAATCCATCCTTAGGAATATCGTATTGATTAAAATTTAATCCGCTTTCATTGAAAAATCCATCTGCATCAAAGGTAATCCATCTTTCTTCTTCTGCGTTCCAGTATTGATTAATCCAGTGATCACCACTTTTATTCTCAAAAAGATATGGTGCAAATCCTGCTCTTGAACGACATGGAATGCCTTTAGACTTTAAAATTGCAGACATCAACACAGAAACATATCTGCAGGTAACCACTAGCTTATCTTCCACAGCTCTTTGCAGCGTAAAGCCCTTATCATCCAATCTAAAAAGCTCTGCTGTCATTGCTGAGGCTGTTAATAAAACATCATCTTCACAACGCAATCTGTACCACGGATATCTTTCCATATCCCCATATATCATATTTTTATTGGCGCCTGTATTTCCCTGTCTTAAGGTAACACGATGAATAACCTGAGAACAAATTAATCTTCCCAATTCTGAAATGTCATCTGGCAATTTCTTGAAATGCTCCTTATATACTCCTGAATAGGTATAGGTACTTACTTGTCTATAATGGTCAAGAATCTCTTTCATCATTTCATTACTCCTTATATAATTCTATTTGACACTTTAATGCCAATTTCAGAATATCATGATGTTTAGAGTATTTCCTGTTCCTATATGCTTTGATTTGTCGGCGTATCAGTTTTTCATAGCTTTTACCGCATAATATGCAATTGCAATAAACATAATTAATATGAATAAAAACACAAAGATTATGCCGCTGTCTTTACCATACTTTGCAAGCTGAACTGATTGCCAGCATATATATGCAAACATAACAGTGCATAGGGCATTCAGATTTATCATAAGTGAGCGTGCATTTCTATATTGATACTCCGCATTTTCTTCTGTGATTTCCACGGGATAATTATATATATGAGGAAATTTAGATAATGCAATAAGTGACAAAAACATTATGATATTAATTATTGGAAGAATTATTAAGACGTATTTGCTGCCCCAGCCATTTACATTTCCCGTTGCATCTGCATGGGTAGGAACTTTGCTTGGCAAATTTCCTAAATTCATAAATACTAATAAGAAACTTGCTGCTAAAGCTATAAATGCTACAGAGGTAATAATTTTATCAAGCCATGAGTAATTTAATTTTAATACTGGTCTTTTATTATTCATTTATGAACATCCTTTCTTATTTAATAATTAAGACTCTTCCTGTTTTGATATTTCAATATTGCTATCTTTATTTATATAAAGCTGCAATTGACCCTTAGCATTTTTCCCTACTATCTTTAGTCGATAATCTCCTTTGGATAATTTTATTGCTTTTTTATCTTCCTTGCTTCCAGAAAATAAGACTTCAACATTCATGTTGGAATCTATAAGCACAACTTTAAATTCACCGGAGTTTAATTTATTAGTATACTGCAGCCAGTAATAAAGAGTGATAAGGATAAAGAGATTATTAAAGCAATAAAACTATTTTTTAATTTCATAAATTAATTCCTTCCAAATAGCTATGTTAAAATTATATTTTATTAAATTATATCAACAATAATCTATATATTAAAGATAATAACTCTTATTTTTTGTACCTTACTTTTTACTTATAATTTGAAAATTACAAATTTAAAGCTGCTATTTATGTCATATGCCAATAAAAACATATGGAAAACTCTGAAAATGGAAGAAAACTTATTGAGATTGGTTATAAATTGTGAAATTTTCGGCTATTATAATATTGACTAAAAAGGGGCTTAGAGAGAAAATATAGTAAACAATAATTCTTATTAATTGATAATATATAGATTACAAAAATAATTATGGATAAATAAAACTTGGAGGTTAGAGGATTATGGATATTGGATTAATTGGACTTGGAAAAATGGGCTTTAATTTAGCTCTTAATATGAGAGATCATGGACATAGAGTAGTGGCTTTTAACAGAAGCCCTGAAAAGGTAAAGGAAGCAGAAGCAGAGAATATTACAGGTGCATATAGCTTGGAGGAGCTTGTACAAAAGCTTCCCGAGAAAAAGATTATATGGCTTATGGTACCAGCAGGAGCTCCTGTAGATGAGATGATAGAAAAGCTTATTCCTCTCATATCAAAGGGCGACTTGATAATAGATGGGGGAAATTCCTTCTATAAGGATACTCTAAGAAGATATGATTATTTAAAGGGACTTGGAATAAAGTTTGCAGATGTAGGAACCAGCGGCGGTACTAGCGGCGCTAGATACGGAGCTTGCACTATGTTTGGAGCAGATGATGATGTGGCTGAAATAATAGAACCACTTTTAAAGGATATAAGCGTCGAGAATGGATATCTTCATGCTGGTAGGGTTGGTTCAGGACACTTTGTAAAGATGGTTCATAATGGTGTAGAATACGGAATGATGCAGGCTATAGGAGAAGGCTTTGACATACTTGAAAACAGCAGATTCGATTTGGATTTGGAGAAGGTAGCTAAGGTTTGGAACAATGGTTCTGTAATAAGAGGCTGGCTAATGGAGCTTGCTGAGGATGCCTTCAAGAAGGATAAAAAGCTGGATGCTATAAAGGGAATAATGTATTCCTCAGGAGAAGGCTTATGGACAGTTCAGGAAGCCTTGGAGCTTAAAGTTCCTGCCCCTGTAATCACAGAATCTTTAATAATGAGATATAGATCAGAGCAGCAGGATACCTTCACTGGTAAGGTAGTAGCAGCTCTTAGAAATGGATTTGGAGGTCATGCTGTAGCCAAAAACGATAAGTAGTAGATGGTACAGTTAAGAAAGGAGGCAAAATTATGGAGCAGTTAATTCCAGCTTCAGCAATAATGGTCATATTCGGTGGCACAGGAGATTTGACTCATAGAAAACTAATGCCGTCCATATATAATCTGTACTATCAGGGTACTATTCCCAAGGACTTTGCCTTGGTTTCTGTAGGAAGAAGAGACTACACTGAGGAGGAATACAGAAACCAAGTTAAAGAATCCATCACTAAATATTCAAGATTCAAGCTGGATGAAGAAGTTTGGAGTAAGATGAGAGAAAAATTACACTATGTAAAGTTCAATTTTTCTGATGATGATGGATACACAGCTTTAAAGAAGCTTTTGGAAGGCTTTGATGCAAAGTACAATACTGGAGGAAACAGAATTTATTATTTGGCTGTATCACCTGAATATTTCGCAGTTATTGCAGATAAGTTAGATCAGCACCAAATGGCATTAGAGGATGGCAAAATAAGAAGAATAGTTATAGAAAAGCCTTTTGGAAGAGATATAAGAACGGCTTCAGAGCTTAATGAAACTATAACCAGGGTTTTCAAAGAGGAAAATACCTATAGAATAGATCATTATCTTGGAAAAGAAATGATACAGAATATAATGGTGCTTAGATTTGCTAATGTGGTCTTTGAAAATTTGTGGAATAACAAATATATAGATAACATTCAGATATCTGCAAATGAGATAGTAGGAGTGGAAAATCGAGGCGGTTACTATGAAACTGCTGGAGCCCTTAAAGATATGATACAAAACCACTTGTTTCAGCTGCTGGCACTTACAGCTATGGAGCCTCCTGCAAATTTAGATACAGAGAGCATAAGAGATGAGAAGGTTAAGCTTTTAAAATCTCTAGGGCCTGTAACAGAAGAATTTGTAGAGAAAAACGTGGTCAGAGGACAATATGAAGCAGGAAAAATGGGAATTCATGAAGTTAAAGCTTACAGACAGGAAGATAGAGTAGCAAAGGATTCTTCTATAGAAACCTTTGTGGCTATGAAGCTTCATATAAATAACTACAGGTGGGCTGGAGTACCTTTTTACTTAAGAACAGGAAAGCGAATGGACAATAAATATACTGAGATAGTAGTTCAATTTAAAGATCTGCCTAATATTTTATACACTAAGGAAAATCATTTGGAACCTAATCTTCTCATAATAAGAGTTCAGCCAAAGGAAGGAGTTATGTTCCAATTCAATGCTAAAAAGCCGGGAACTACCACTGAAATAGTTCCAGTAGCAATGGATTTTTGCCAGAATTGTCAGATGGAGAACAACTCACCAGAGGCTTATGAAAGACTTATATTTGACGTGCTTAAAGGAGATTCAACTTTATTTACAAGATGGGATGAAGTGGAGTATTCCTGGAAATTTGTTGATGATATCATAACTCTGTGGCACAAAGAAAACAGCAAGCTTCATTTATATCCTTCTGGCTCAGCAGGCCCAGAGGCAGCACATGAACTGATGAAAAAAGATAATAGAGTATGGTGGAGGATATAGCTATGAAGATATACGATATTACAATGCTTATACACAAAGGTATGCCTGTGTATAAGAATAAACCAGAGAAGAGACCAGAACTTATAAATACAGCAAATTTTGAAACTGGAAGTCATTATGAATCCAAAATTAGCATGGATATACACACGGGAACACATTTTGATGCAGCACTTCACATGGTTAAAGATGGGGATACTATTGAGAACTTTGATTTAACTAAAGGAATAACTAGGTGCAAAGTCTTTGATGTTACCCATTTAGAAGATAGAATAACTGAGGAAGATATTAAGAACTTTGATATAAAAGCTGGTGATTTCGTCATTTTCAAAACAAAGAACTCATTTGCTGAAGAGTTTGATGTAAGTTTTATCTTTATAGATAAATCTGCAGCAGCATTTCTTTCAGCTAAAGGTATAAAGGGTGTAGGAATTGATGCTCTAGGGGTAGAGCGAAGTCAGCCGGAACATGAAACTCACAAGATACTTTTCGGAAGTAACATATCCATAATAGAGGGCCTCAGCCTGAAGGATGTGCCCCAGGGAGAGTATACTCTTATAGCGCTGCCTTTGAAGATAAAGGGAGCTGAGGGTGCTCCTGCAAGAGCAGTATTAATAGAAGGAGCTTTATTTTAGCGGAAGAATAGAGCTTTTGTAGTAGTTATACTGATTTAAAAATGAGATAATCTCTTTTAAGTATTTTATACTTTAGAGATTATCTCTTATTTTTTTTCTTAAAGGTCTGCTGATATTTTTTTATTATTTCAGGATGACTGCTTATAAAATTTACAAAGTTTTCTATATGACAGAGGGTTGATTGCGAGATAGTATGCTCAATTTTCTCTGTTTCCTCCAACAAATCTTCTTGTGGAGCTCCAAGTATTGAAAGAAGAGCCTCTATGAGTTCGTGTCTTTTAAGAAGAGCTTCGCCCATATCTTCCCCGTGCTTTTGTAAAATAATAACCCCATACTTTTGATAATTAATAAGTCCTAAGTCTGAAAGCTTCTGCACCATTTTTGTGGCAGAGGGAGGCTGCACATTAAGGGCAGTAGAAAGCTCATGAACCCTTGTAAAACCATTATCTCTAGATAGTCTATAAATCATTTCAATATAATCCTCCATAGAGGCTGTTATAAGATTATTATCTTTTTTCATATATTCGTTAAAGGTATAAAAATGCTTATTATCCAATGCTTCCACCTCACTAATGGAAAATTTAAAGCTTAATTTATTATATTAAGCTTAATAAAAATAAATTACCCTAGAGTAACTTTTTTTCATCAGCCTTCATATTTTATATTAGGATAACAAATTTAGACGTGATTAAAAGAAAGGAACAGGATATGGAAGAAAATTTGATGGGTGTGATGGATGTGAATAGAGTAAGTATATTCCAGAAATCAAGAAATTTACTAAAATTCATGGGACCAGCCTTCATGGTTAGTGTGGCATATGTAGATCCAGGGAACTTTGCCACCAACATAGCAGGAGGTTCTCAGTTTAATTATAGTTTGATATGGGTAATATTGCTCAGTAATTTGATGGCTATATTTCTTCAATTTATGTCTGCAAAGCTTGGTATAGCTACAGATAAAAATCTTTGTGAAGCCTGTGCAGAAGTGTTTAGCAGAAAGGTAAACTGGTTTTTCTGGATAGTAGCTGAATTGGCAGCCATGGCCACTACCATAGCTGAATTTTTAGGAGGGGCCCTGGGATTTTATCTGCTGCTAAGAATTCCATTAACCATAGCAGGAATACTCACCGCTTTGATTACCCTCATTCTGACCTATATGCAAAAATATGGTCAAAAGCTAGTAGAAAGAAGTATTATTGCCCTTCTTTCAGTGATAAGTATAGCTTATACTGTAGAAATGTTTTTAGCTAAACCTGATTGGAATCAGGTAGCGATTCATACGGTAATGCCTCAATTTGTAAGCAGTGATGCTATACTTGTAGCAGTAGGCATGCTTGGGGCTACAGTAATGCCACATGTTATATATCTTCATTCTCAGTTAGTTCAGGAGAGAAATATCGACAAAAGCGTAGCAGCTAAAAAGAGGCATTTCAGAATGGAAAAGATAGATATAGTAGTTGCTATGAATATAGCTTTTATAATAAATGCAGCTATGGTAATTGTTTCAGCAGCAGTGTTCTACAAAAATGGCATAGCTGTAGACAGCATAGAGCAGGCTCATAAATCTCTTCAGCCACTGCTTGGCAATCTATCAAGTACAGCCTTTGGAATAGCACTTTTAGCTTCAGGCTTTTCTTCCTCTGCGGTTGGAACTATGGCAGGAGAGACAGTTATGGATGGCTTCGTAAATATAAAGTTTCCAGCTTATTTTAAAAGAATGGTAACTATGATACCAGCAATGGTAATAATTCTTTTAGGTATTAATGCCATGAAGGCTCTAGTAATAAGCCAGGTATGTTTAAGTTTTGCACTTCCTGTGGCTATAATTCCAATGCTTATAATAACCAGCAAAAAGGCTTTAATGAAAGATTTTGTTAATAGTAAGAAGGTAAAGATCATAGGAATCATAATTACTTCTACAATAGTGCTGTTAAATGTACTCCTAATATTTTCAACCTTGTTTCGGGGCTGATATGAAGGTATAATTATGCTAAGTTATGTCTTAAATAAGGGTAACCCTCATTTGGGTAAATATATTGAGAATAGAGGAGATGCAGTTGAAGTTCAGACCGTGCATAGATATTCATTCAGGTAAAGTTAAACAGATAGTTGGAGGCAGTCTAAGAGATGACGGCAAAGGCATTATAGAGAACTTTGTATCAGATAAGGACTCCTCCTACTATGCGGAAATGTTTAAAAGAGATAAGTTAATTGGCGGACATGTGATAATGCTTGGAAAAGGCAATGATGAAGAAGCACTTAAGGCTTTAAGGGCTTATAGAGGAGGGCTTCAGATAGGCGGAGGCATAAAGGATGAAAACTGCGAAATATATCTTGAAAATGGAGCCAGCCATGTTATAGTGACATCTTATGTATTTAAGGACGGAGAGATAAATTTCCATAATCTTAATAAGCTTGTAGCTAAAATCGGCAAAGAAAGGTTGGTTTTAGATTTAAGCTGCAGAGAAAAGCAAGGTGAATATTTTGTGGTTACGGACAGATGGCAAAAATTCACCAAGGTAAAGATTGAAAAGAACACTATAAAGGAGCTGGAGAGCTACTGTGATGAATTTTTGATACACGCTGTGGATGTGGAAGGCAAGAGCAGCGGTATACAGAAAAACTTAGTTAAAATTTTGGGAGAGCTCATCAGCATTCCAGCCACTTATGCAGGCGGCATAAGCAGCTTTGAAGACATGGAAGAGATAAGAACTCTTGGAAAAGGAAACATAGATTTCACCGTAGGAAGTTCTCTAGATATATTTGGTGGAAGGCTGAGCTATGATAGGGTTAAACATATTTGACTGGATATGTTTTAAAAGAAGGAAAGTCTAAAAAGCTTTCCTTTTGATATTTCCTGGGGAATATGAGGGCTTCCATATAAACCATTATTTAGCTTTGCTTATATGCTTATGCCTTGGATCTCTAACTTTAAAGTACAGTATTGCAAAAGCTGCAATTGAGGAAAGCATGGTTATAAGAAACAAATAATTATATCCGAATATATCTGCTATGGAGCCCATAGGGAGAACTATTAAGGATATTGGAATCATGATTATGCTGCTTATGGCTATATAGGCAGCTCTTTCACTGCTGCTGCAAAACTCTACTGTGATATTGCTTACGGAAACATCCCTAGCACCTTGAGCTATGGAAGCAAGCACAAATATAATATAAAAAATAGCTACATTCCCAGCCAGCATTGCAATAATAGCTCCTAAGGCGCAGGATATCATTCCAATTACAAGGTTAAGCTTATGACCTTTTTTATCACCTAGATAGCCAAGTACCAAGTTTCCAGCTACATAAGCAATGGAGGTGACAGTGGTAAATATTCCTGCATAGGAGTCTGGAAGAGAAAAATGCTTTATGGAATATACGGAATAAAATGCAGTTACAGCTATGCCTAGCTCAAAAAAAGCTCTGGATATAACGAAGCTTCTGAAATCTTTATTGCCTTTTAGTATGGATGGAATTCCCTTTACAAATAGCCAAAAATCCTCAGTGTTTTCATTAACTTCATCCTCAGGTTCCTTCAAAAATACAAAGGCTGCCCAAGAAATCATAAGAATAGCGAAGCATATAAAAAATAGAGCAGCATAATTATAAGGATAAGCTATATTGCCAATGATATAAGCAGTAAAAAAAGAACCAATTATTCCGAATAGTTGTCCTATTATAGCTCTGGCAGACATCAGTCTTCCTCTTAAGGATATAGGAGTGATTTTTGATATGAGGTCAAACCAAACCGGACCTGAAAGACCTCCAGCCACCATATAAAAAACCAGCATAAAAAGAGCAGAAAATAAAACTATATTAGGAGCCTTGCTGCCCCAAATTACAGTAACAGTTCCTAAAATAAGCCATGGAATTCTCTGAAGCAGACCAATAAAAGCTGTAAAAGGCTTTTTAACAGACAAATTCTTAACATAATGAGCAGCAAATAATTGAGGAAAGCTGCTGCCGGCAATAGTAATAAAAGGTATCAAAGAAATTAAAAAATTGTTGGCTCCCAGCTTCTTTAAAAATACAGGAAAGATAGTGTTAAAGGATATAAACACCAGCCCCAAGGAAAAAGCAGCTCCGTCCACAGAATTTAATATAAAATTGTATTTTACGTTCTTTTGTATAAATTTATCTCTTTCATCTTTGCTCATCATTTTTGCCAACCCCATCCTACCCTTCATAAAATTAAAACCTTTTCTTAAGGTATATTTTATGAAGTATGAGACATAAAAACAATTGGATTTTTTTCTATAAATAATCATGGATAAATGGAGATTTTTATAAAGCATGTGGGTCAAGCATTCATAGAAGTGCATAAAATTAATTGACTTTGAATCGTAATTATAAAATGAAGGTCTATGAAAACACACAATATTGACTATAGTATACAAATAGGAGTATATTATAAAGGTAAAGCCTAATTATAGGCTAAAAGAGAATATGCTTCCATGGCGCAGCTGGTAGCGCAACTGATTCGTAATCAGTAGGTCAGCGGTTCGATTCCGCTTGGGAGCTTAGTGATATCAAGGGTTGAAGAGATTCAACCCTTTTTGTTTTTTGTAATTGACGACGGATTGACGACGGGAAAATAAATACTTTATATTTGAAAATTTAATGTTAAAGTTGAAATGTAATTCCTTTAATTAAAACATAATATATTGGAAATTGTCACGTCCATAATTTCTATTAAGTAACTAGTAAATATCGAAAAAAGTTAAAAATAGAAGGAAATTTCGATTAATTGTAGAAATAGTAAATATGAATAATCGGGAGTGATATTATGGAAAATGATACAATAAATAGAGAGGCAAGTGATTCTGACAAAGGGAGAATATTGCAAAAATTAAGAGCCGTCGATCGACTACTTGATTTTCATTTAGAAAGTAATGATGTTATGCATTTTTTTTGTACAATTGAATATAAAGAGGATAAATACGAAAAATTCATAACAAAAGAAGGCGTATATAAAAATTATGAACAGAATAAAGATTATAAAGAGGGAACAGTCTTCACTTTTAATAGTGAAGAAGTCTACAAAACTATAACAAGTTTTTTAGACGTTTGGATTGAAGAAAAACTAAGTAAAAGTATACAGTTTGGATTTTATACTAATGCCGTTTATGGAAATGAATATAAAACTGGCATATTGAAAGATATTATGCAAGATAAAGTTGAAATTCCGCTTTTGGAATCACTGAAATTACATAATTATAAAGAAAAAGGTGTATTTAATTTATTGGTAAGAGCATGTTGTAAAGCTTATGAGAAAATATACAGTAATCATAAGGAGAAAGGAAACAGTGATATTATAAGAGAATTTTCTGATGATGATTGGGATATTTTCTTTAAGTCAATAACATGGGAATTTGATAGCATTGTTGATAATGAGCTTAAAGACAGAATAAAAACTAAAATTAGAAAGTCTCGCTATTTTGATTCAAATTTATATAATCAAGAAGAGTTTATAATGGCAAGATTGGAAAATTTGATAGAAGAAAGTCAATTTGCTTCAGATATGGCAGGAAGATTTGTACACGTTTCACAGGTAAACCAAGTATTTCTTGAAATTAGTAGAGGAGTTAATTTAAAAGTAGATAAAGCTTACGAGGATTGGGACAACCTTCCTGAGCCTACTGATAAAAGAAATATTATAGAAAAAATAAAAGCTGTTTGTCCCACTTATGGAGATAGAAATATTGGTAAAATATCAAGGCGCGTTTCAGCAGGAAGAAGTGAACATAAGAACGTAGATGAACGAGAATCTAAATCTTATCAATATAGAGTATATGAGGCTTGCGATGACGTGATTGACAAGTACCTTGTAGAAAAAAATAAAGAAATAGATGAGGATACTATTAATAATGTGTTTAAACAGCTAAAATGCTATTCAGAAGAATATTTAAAGGACAAATCTCGTGACTATAGGTATTGCTTTAAGAATAGTGATGTTTTAGAAAAAACAATATTAATATTATATGATAGTTGTTTTTTATCTTTTGAAAAGGGTGAAAATAATGGATGAAAATAGAAGTAAATCTAAAAAGCGTATAATGTTCATAGAAAGTGAAGATTATTATTTTATAACATATAATTTGCTTTTAATATTATATAAATTTAACTGCTTAAGTATTGATACTGCATTTAAATATCCTGAAAAATTAGCTTCATTAATATATTTTATATCAAATTATAAAAATATAAATTTATTTAAAATGGCTATAGATAAAAATATAATATTAAATAGTACTGATAAGGAAAGAATATTAGACATATATGCTAAATCAAAAATTATTAAAAAGGATTTACTTAGGATATTATTCGCATTAGAACGAAAAAAGATAATAAATTTAATAAAAAACGATGAAGTAATAGAAGTAAGTGTTAATATGAATTCATTAGGGAAAGATTTTTTTAAAAATAGATTGTTTAATATTGAAATGGACAATATAGATGAAATAAAAAAAATCTGGTCTAGATTAAGAACTGTGAAATATAGTACCTATTATGATAAAATTTTTAAAGAAAATGGGGTGGCGAAATGGGATTCCTAGCGATAAGAAAGGTAATGTATATTGGAGAAAAATATACATATGAATCACCATGGCTTAATAATGGATTAAATATAATTAATGGGGGAAATGGTACTGGTAAGACCACTCTAATGAATTTAATATATTTTGCATTGGGAGGATCAGTAGGAGCTTTTGATAAAAGCAGTAAAAAAAGTAAGCATACTCAAATTTGTAGTGATAAAAATAATTATGTGAAATTATTTGTAGAAATAGATAATAAAGGTTATTGCTTAACAAGATTTATATATGAAAATGATATAACTGTTCTAGCTAGTGGTGAAGCAATCGGAGTTTTTCCGGTGAATAGATATAATGATAGTTTTACATTTTCCGATTGGTTATTAGATCAATTGCATATAGAAGTGCTTGAAATATTTCAAGGAAACATAAACTGGAAATTAAATTTTTATGATTTAATGAGGCTAATTTATCATGATCAACAAGCAGATCCTAGCCCGATTTATAAGACATTAGATAATAATTTCTATTTAGCAGATTCTGAGATGTATAGAAAAGCTATTTTTGAAGTTTTAATGGGAAAATCATATGGAGAATACTATAAAAAGGTTTCTGAACTAAAGAGAAAAGAAAAGCAAAAAGAATTGAAATCAGAAGTATTAAGCTCATATAAAGTTGTTAGAAAAGAGCTATTAGATGATGAAGATGAAGTGAACAGTATATTTTTAACTGAAAAAAATAATGAGTTAAAAATACAATTAAATATGTTATATAACTATAGAAATTCTATGAGATTGGTACCTAACACTACAAAATCGACATTATCTCAATTTGAAAATCTAAATAAGGAACTTTTAATTTATCAAGAAGAATTAAATGAAATGATATATGAATATGATAGAATCATAAGAGAGAAAGATAGTATAGTAGTTTTGAAAAACGATGCATTTATAGAACTTCAACAAATAAAAAAAATTATATTTACTCAGGAAAAAATAGATGTATTTAATCCAGATGTATGTCCATATTGCTTATCAAAGGTAGAACGAAAGGAAAATCACTGTATTTGCGGAAATGAAATTAAAGAAGATGATTATCAAAAGTTTTTTTACTCAAGTAATGAATATAAAGAGATATTAAAATCAAAGCAAAAGTCTATTGTAACAATGGATATTGCAATTGAAGATTGCGACATAGAAGCAGATGAAATATATAAAAAAATAGAAGAAAAAAAAGAAAAAATCAGTAATCTAAAAGCCAAAATTATTGATAAATCTAAGGATATAAATGAATCATATTCATTTAGTAGTATTTCTGAAATAGATGATAAAATTCTAGAAATAAAAGAAAAAATACAAAAAATAGATCAAAGTATAATATTAGAAAACAAAAGGGAAAGTTTGGAGAAGGAATTAAAAAAGGTTTTATCAGAACTTGATAAACTAAAGATAGATGTAAACATTCTAGAAAGTATAGCTCAAAAGGAAATGATTGACATAAAAGAAAACTTTGGCAAAGTGTACGAAAAATATCTACGAGAAGCTGATAAAGGATGTAGAGTTGCAGCTATAAAAGATAACTATATGCCTTCAATAAATAATAATGAGTATAGAGAGAAAAGTTCACTAGTGCCAATGAGGCTGATGTATTTTTTAACTCTCTTGAAACTTTCAACACAATTACAGACAAATTATCCAAGATTATTACTTATTGATACTCCAGAAACCGCTGGAATTGATGCTGAAAACTTAATCGGATGCATAGCTAAAATAGACGAACTATTATTAAGCGAAAAAGATACTAACTTTCAAATAATTTTAACTACAGCAGAAAACAAGTATCCTAAACACTTTAAAAAGTATGTAATGGAAAATTTAACAGCAGAAAATAAGCTATTAAAATTTAATAATTAGTGTTGGATAATATACTTTAACAAAATACTTTTAATTATTACATTTTAATAAAGAATTTAGTCTGGTAACAGCATCCTTCTGCATATCAGGTAACAAATGACTATAAGTATTTAAAGTCATAGCTACAGAAGTATGCCCAAGCCTTTCGCTTACTGCTTTTACGTTGGCTCCAGCCTTTAGTAGTAATGTAGCATGGGTATGGCGTAAATCATGAAATCTTATTTTAGGTATGTCAAGCTCTTTAGAAAGGCTGCTTATGTGTCTAGCAAAATTTCTTGTTATATAGTCAGGATCATAAGGAGTTCCGTCTACGTGGGATAATACAAAGTTTTCATCATTGTAATTATCTCCGTAGGCATTTTTATTTTTTTCTTGAATGGCATTAAGCTTATTAAGTTCGGCTATAGTGCTATCCAGTAAAATAACTTTTCTTTTAGATCCAGCAGTCTTTAATGGAACTATTTCTTTTGCTCCGTCTATCATTTGTAACTGATGCCTAACATATATTATTCCATTTTCTAAGTCAACATTATCCCATTTTAAGCCGCATAGTTCCCCTCGACGCATACCAGTTGTAGCAGCTAAGAAAACTGGCATGTATAAGCTTAATCCTTTTATATTATCTAATAATAAATTTAATTGGTCTGTATCTAAAACCTGCAGCTCAGGTTTGCTCTTTCTTGGTTTATCCACCCTATCAGTAGGATTACTCTTTATAAGCTGCCATTTAACAGCTTGATTTAGTGAAGAATGTAATATTCTATGACAGTATAAAGCTGTAGTTCCTGATAATTTAAGTTCGTTTATACAGCTAGTATAGAATTTCTGTATATGAAGTGGCTTTAGCTTTTCTAATGATATTCTTCCAAGCTTAGGAAATATATAATCCTCTATTATCTGTTTATAACTTTCATATGTTTTAGGCGCCACATTAATTTTTGCATATGTATCAAGCCATTTATTTAAATATTCTTTTAAAGTGGAATTTTCTACTTCAAAATATTCTCCATTTTCAATCTCATATATCAAAGCATTTAAAGCTTTCTGACATTCAACTTTTGTTTTAAATCCTGATTTTGATTTTCTCTTACGTGTTCCTGTTAGCTCGTCAGCTTCAATATCCACAGTGAATTCCCAGTAAGAGCCTCTTTTTCTTATTGAACCGCGCATAAAATCACCTCAGTTATATATAATATACGAATATATGTTCGATGTAAAGCTAAAAAAATATATTTATGTCAGTATTTTTTGAGTCAAACAAGTTTTCATTTTTAAATATTTCTATAGATCTCTTTAGAAAATCTTCTGTGATGCCCAAGACATCTGCACACTCAGCAGTATTGTTATTATTGTGAAAAGCATGTACTATTTCTGCTGGTGTTAATAACGCATGAGCTGCCCATTTTAGTGCTAATAATTCGGCTTTATCTATTAAAACTCTATCGTTATAACAATAATATTCAGCGGTTAAGTCACCAATTGTAGTAAAATGATGACCTAATTCTTCAGCTAAAACACAGGTTAGCAGCTTCTTATCATTCATAATCTTTTTATTAATGCCTATAGCAGGTATTAAGTCAGGTTCTTTATAATAAATTCCATAAATATTTTTTTGCAGTTTTACGTATTCAATTGCTATTTCATTGTCTTCAGCAATCTTAAATAGATTATTAAGCTTGTCCATAAAATCCCCTTAAGTTAGTAATCTTTTGTATTATGAATTACAAATCATATCAAAATGAAATTTAAGCAAATTCACATCTGGCGAATCTGTTATCGGTCTAGTAAAACTTAAATTTGCAAATAAGTTTTTTATTGTAGTATCAGCTTTTGAGCCGAATATGATATCATAATTTTCATTTAATGAAAAGTAACCTTTATCAAAAAGTTTATCGTGCAAGGCACATAAGCAAATAGCGTTTTTAGGGTTTAATCTATTGCGTTCATCTATGCTCCATGGCTTGATATGACTACATACTAATAAATCATCTTTATCTATATCGCATAGTGCACACTTGTGTCCATATATATTTAATATATGTTTCCTAAGTACGTTTTGATTTAGTCGTATTCTAGTTTCAGTAGTTAATTCAGTAGAACGATTAGCTATATTAAAATTGCGAGATTTAATTGATGCTGAGATAGCTTGTTCCTCAGTTTTGTAAGCTTTAACTTTTAATAATATTTGTTTAAGCTCTCCACTACTGCTTTGTATTTCATTATCTATATCAGTATTATCTAGTATCCCTTTTTTATCTCCATTTATATTAAAATAGTGGAGAATATCCATAGATATATATCCGCCTCCATTTTGAGGAGTTGGCAGATGAAGTATATTTTTTTGAATGTCTCTATGACTTAATCCATCATATAGATAAGCTATAACTACACTTATAATTTCTTCTTCTGTAAATTTATTAATATAACGAGCCATGAAATCACCTCAGAAATAAGATTAATATAGATTATATGAAACAACTGCGTACTTCTAAAAACCAATAATTTATTTTTTCCCATATTTATGTCTAATGAATTCTTTAAATTCCTCTATTTCTTTTCTAGCTTCTTCTGGAAGATCATCTTCATAACCATCTTCGCGATGAAGTGCTACTGTTGATTCAGAATAATTTTTTATATTAGTTCTGCCAAGCAAAAAGTCAGATGATACATTAAAAAATGCAGCTAATTTAATTAGTGTTTCCATATCAGGTTCTCTTTTTCCCTGTTCATAAAATCCATATGCACTTGTAGAAATCTTTAGATATTCAGCTAAATCTTTCTGTGTTAATCCTTTTTCAGAACGTAAGAATTTTAATTGTTCACCTATCATCATGTACCACCTTACAATTTTTTAGTTTAAAATACAACTCTTTAATTGTATTATACAACGTAGAGTTGTAATAACTGATATAAACAACAAAAAGTTGAGAAAAAACTTGACAACCAACAAAACGTTGTATAATATAAAAGTATAAACAACATTATGTTGGTTAACGGAGGTGAAATATGCCTAATAAAACAAATAAAGTGTTAATATCTTTAAGGAATGAATCGAAACTTAAACAAAAAGAAGTTGCAGAAGTTATAGGAATAACAACAAGTTATTACGGGATGATAGAACAAGGAACAAGGAATCCAACTTTAGATATAGCGCATAGAATTGCAGCTTTTTATAAGAAATCGATAGAAGAAATTTTTTTTGCAAATGAATACAACAAAATGTTGGCAAACAAATTAACAAAATGTTGTTAATGGAGAATTATATTTTTAATTTAGAAAGGAGTTATTTATGAAAGTATACAAAATTTCTGATGTAGCAGAAATTCTCCAAGTGTGTGATACCACTGTAAAGAATGAAATTAGAAGAAATAAACTTAAAGCTCATAAAGTAGGCACAGATTGGAGAATACCTGAACAATTTTTACATGATTATCTCGGAGTTATTGCTAATGATGGCTTGACCGAGAAAGAAGCTCAACTTACTAAAGAAAATGCAAAGCTTAAGAATAAAATTTTAAGGCTGGAAGGAGTAATAAATTCAATCAAAAGTGATTTGATTGCTGCTGTTGATTTAAGCAGTTCAGAGATGACAACTAACTGATAGAAAGGATTGAGTTTCTTATTGACTTTATTATATCAGTAGGTCATGTAGAGTTCTATTATTCTTATTCTACAGTTAAAACTATTAAAACATTTAATTTCTACATATGGAGGATAGAAAATGTCTAGTATAGGACTGGCAATAAAGGAATCAAGAGAGATTAAACATATTACACAAGAAACCGTTGGAGCTATGGCATATTGTAGTGGAAAACTCATTTCAGCTATAGAAAGGGGAGATAGAAATATAAATCTTAGCTTACTAAAAAGTATTGCAAGCAGCATGGATGAACCAAGAATTTATATGGAAGCTGCTAATGAAATAACAGACGGAGTTTTTGGAGTACCTTGGCTTGATGGAGAATTGGTGGATTTACATAGGTCTTCAGTGAAAGAAAAATCTATTGAAGAATTTGAGGAAGCCATAAATGCTATAAAGCTTACTAGAATAAGTGATAATCCAAAGGCTTGCAAACAAGAGCAAAGAGATAGGGTCAGAAAAAGTATTCTTGAAGTAATAGATGTGTATGTAGCAGCAGCTCATTACATTGCTATCATGTGCAGAGAATATGACTTTGACATAAAGGTTTTGTTTAATGAGCAAAGGGAAAAGCTTATAGAACATGGATATTTAAAAAATGAAAAATAAAATGAACCCTCGCAAATAGGGTTCACAACAAAATATATATTAAGTTAGGTACTCGGCAAAGTACACTAACACAATTATAGCAAAGATTAAGTAGCGGTTCAAGAATACAGGAATTTTAAATTAGGAGGAGCTATTTATGGCTAAATATAGACACATATACACAAGCTTTTGGGATGACCAAAAGGTTATGGAGAACTTTACACCAGAGGATAAATACTTTTATTTATATATACTAACTAATTCACGAACTACTCAGATAGGAGTTTATAGACTTCCTAAGAAGATAATCTCCTTTGAAATGGGATGATATTCCTATGAGTCTGTAAGAAGCCTTTTAGATAGGTTTACTCACTATCACAAGCTTATTCAATACAATGATGATACCAGCGAAATAGCCATTAAAAACTGGGGGAAATTTAATCTTTCTAACTCAGGTAAGCCAATACTAGATTTAATTAAAAGCGAGCTAGTTCAAGTAGAAGATGTTTCTCTTCTGCAATTTGTAGCACAAAGCGTTAGTAACGAGGCTATTAAATCTCTTTTTATAAACTATATTGTAAGCAGAATACCTAGAGAAAATATGAATTTACCTGAGTCTATAAGTGAAAATTCAAATATACCACAGGTTAACGAAGCGTGGCACGATACGTCTTACGAACCGTCAACGCTAGGGGGACAAAATAAAAATGAAAATAAAAATAAAAAAGAAAATATAAAGAATACATATACGTCAGAAGAAACACCTGTGGATAATGTTGATAATGTGGACAACTTTTCATCACCTATGGATAAATCCATGAGTGATGTGCGTGCTAAAGTGCCTTATGAAGAAATAATTGCATTATTTAATAAGACTTGTAAGTCTTTGCCTAAAGTAATACAGAGAAGTGAAGCTAGAGATAAGGCTATTAGATCCTTATGGAAAAGGCTTAAATTCAGCGTAGAGGCAGTAGAAAAATTCTTTAAGCGTGTGGAAAACAGTGATTTTCTAACAGGTAGAGTAGGAGGATGGAACGGTAACTTTGATTGGATATTAAAGCAAAGTAACTTTATAAAAATCCAAGAAGGAAATTATGACAATAAAGCAGCATCCAAGCCTGTTTCCATAAAAGGCAATTTTAATAATTATCAGCAGCGTGATTATGACTATGATGATTTAGAAAAAAAGCTTTTAGGCTGGGAATGAGGTGAAATAGATGGATGCAGTTGATAAAGCAGTGGAATTATATTTTCAAGGTCTGTCGCTAATAGATGCTATTAATCAAGCTGGTATCAAT
Source organism: Clostridium sp. 19966 (assembly GCF_032335695.1). Lineage (NCBI taxonomy): Bacteria > Bacillati > Bacillota > Clostridia > Eubacteriales > Clostridiaceae > Clostridium > Clostridium sp. 19966. The sequence continues at coordinate 22,197 of NZ_JACTOJ010000012.1, read as the reverse complement.
ACAGATTCATTCACAAGGCTGTTAATTAAAAGCGAAGCTATCTCATTAACAGAAGAGCCCATAAAAGAGAGTTATGGCTGGAAATATAGGCAGCTCAAAATAGTGATGTAGGGAGAGCATATCATGAAGAGTAGTAAGAAAAGTAGAGTGATAGAAGGACAAATTAGTTTTTGGGAGATAAGCGTAGAGAAGAAAGAAATTAAAGCGGAGATTGAGGAAAAGGCTAATAGCTTTAGGCAATTAAGTCAGCAGCATAAAAAGCTAGTTGATATTTATAAGCTAAAGAAAAATGTAAGAAGAATAATAAAATATTGGGGTGGTGGTCTTGGAGTTGAATTGGATTTAGGGTATGAAGTTAAAACACTTTATTTTAATGCACAAGGCAATCAGGAATTTATAATGAACAAAGATTCAGAAGTTCTTCCCATGGACAAAATAGTTTATACCAGCATAGAAGAAATGAAGCTCAGTGAAAAGCAGAAAAGAATGATAAAAGATATAGATTGTCTAAAGGAGCTTCAGGCTGAAAAAGTCTTTGTTAGAAAAGGAGATTCCAACATAACAGTTATATGCAAAGATAAGATTCAGAGTATTAATCAAAAGGGATGGATACTTGATTTTAAAAATATTGATGCCAGCTTTGACAATGAAGAGATATTTAAAGAGTTTCCGCTACAAGTTTCAAGTGAAAGTTTGCAGGATATACAAGGCAAAATAACTGTGGGAGATTATGTGGAAGCCCTTATAGGAGACAAGCTTGTATCAGGGGAGATAGTAAGGGAATATGGCATTGAAAATGCTATTTTAAATATTTCATATGACAATCATACAAAGCAGACAGCGATAGGAAGGTTCTGCGTGCAGAGATTAATAAGAAAGGCAACGGCTTAAATGAGAGAAAGGAGTGGTTTTATTGACAGATAAGGAAGTATTAAAAAGTAAAATAAATAGCAAAGTAAATGAATTAATAGAAGGAGTTTCAATGGTAGGCAATGTGAATTTCTTTGAAATTGGCATTAAATGTGTGAATGGAGATATAACTTTTAGATTGGAAAATACTTATAAGGAAAAAGTAAAATAAATGAATTAATCGGAAAAAAGTAGCAATTCCACTTGACTAATTTTATAAATATGGTATATTTACTATAAAGAATTTAGTTGAGAAGGTGTTAAAAATGTTTGAAGGAAATATACCTGATGAAGTTATGACTCCTGAGGATATTAAATTATTAATTAAGTCAATAAATGATTCTAGGCATCAATATGAGTATTGGAAAAGCCAACAAAAATTAGGGTATGAAAATGGAAAACATCTTTATAGATGGAATTATATATTTGACAATATATCTAAAAACTTTAAGAAAGAGCCATTCAAAGTTTACCATGTATCACGTGGTGCTCTATGGGAATTTGCAGTTATATACAATACAGAGTCGAAAATTCTATTTATAATTTTAAAAGAAAACAGATTTGATGGAATAAAGAATAGTAGAGACAATCTATACCATTACGTTAGAGTTCTAAATTCTAAAAACTATCATTTTCAGCGAGAAATAGAGCAACAGATTACAATGTTTGACGGCCTGCAGGTTATATCTGATGAAACTATTGATGAAGATTTGGAAAGAATGATAAGTGAAATAAAAGATGAAGTAGCTGGGTGCGTAAATATACTTTTTAAAGAAAATGTTGATGGTGTATATAGAATATCTGGAAATATATCTAATTATGAATTGAAATTATTAAAAACATACGATTGGAATGACTACATTTCTGCTAATATTGAGGAGATTGAAGATACTAAGGTTGTAGATGAAAAGATACCACCAAAGATTGAATTGAATATAAGGCAAGATAAAGTAAAACAAAAAAAACGGTTACCTATGGATGGCAAGAAGAAGAGCAGGGAAAATGATGACAGATGATAGGTGACTAATTAGGAGGTTAACATGAAAAATGTTAAGTAATTATAAAAATTTCAACGGAGCTAGACTTCAAGTAGCTAGAAAATATAGAGGAAAGACAATAACAGAATTAGCAGAAGATATTGGAGTTACAAAGCAATCTATCTCTCAATTTGAAAATGGTCAAATTTCTCCGCAATTTGATACATTAATGAAAATAACAAGTACTTTAAAGTTTCCTAGAGAGTATTTTTATGAAGAAGATACAATGGATATACAACAAGGAAATACTTATTTTAGAGCATTAAGCAAAATGTCTAAGAAAGAAGAAAATGTTCAGAAAGAAAGAACAAAAATGATTGGAAAGCTTTTTAGTTTTTTGAATGAATATATCGAGTTTCCTACTTTAAATTTACCTAAATTTGATGAAAATTCCTCAATAGAAGAAAAAGCACTATTATTGAGAAAACATTGGGGAATAGAAGAAGAGCCGATATCAGATATATTATACCTTATGGAAAAGAACGGTATAATAGTTACATCAATTTTTACTGATAGTGATAATGTAGATGCGTTTAGCCAACCACAAAGAATAAATGGAAAGAAATATTACTTTGTAGTTTTGGGAAATGATAAATGGTCAGCTACAAGAAGGCAATTTAGTGCGGCTCATGAACTTGGGCATATAATATTACACGACGATTTTATAGATTTAGAAAATATGACAAGAGAAGAACTTAGACATATTGAGAATGAGGCTCATGAGTTTGCAGCTGCCTTTCTTTTACCTAAAAATGCATTTGCTAATGATGTGAATTTATATCCAACAACTTTAAATTATTATAAGCAACTAAAAAAGAAATGGAAAACATCAATATCAGCAATGCTGGTAAGAGCAAATCGGTTAGATATATTATCATACAGTTCATACCAGACACTAATGAAAAAAATGAGTAGGTTGGGATGGAGAACTGAGGAACCGCTAGATGATACTCTTGTAATGAGTAAGCCAACTGTATTAAAAAGAGCGGTTGATATTCTTATAGACAATGATATTTTGGATGAAAAAGAATTTTTAAAGGAGCTATCATCAAGAGGGCTTACGCTACCAAGAGAAGAAATTGAGCTTTTGTTAGGGTTAGAAGAAGGAAGGCTACTTCCTAAAAAGATTGATAATAAAATAATAGAAATGCCAGTAAGAAAAATATAGAGGCTGACCGAGTAACGGAGGCACTATCCATAAAGGGTAGTGTCTTTTATTTTTGAAATTTAGGAGGAGAAACACATGAAAGAAGTAATAGAGGTATTAAAAGGATATAGAACATTAAAAGCAGAGATAATAGCTTTAGAATTGGATATAGAGGAATTACATGACGAAGAAAACTTGGGACCAGAAGCAATAAGCTACCAAGAAAGGACAGGAAAAACTTATAAATTTAGCAGTAGCACCGAGAATCAAGCTATAAATTTAATTGATAAGGTTCAGAAGCTTGAGAATGAGAAAAGAAAGAAGCAAAGAGAGATTGAAAGAATAGAAAATGCATTAAGCATATTAGATGAAAATGAAAAAGATGTTTTAGAGATGAAGCATTTAAGAGGATATAAATGGGATGTTATAACTTGCAGGTTAGATAGGAGCTATCAACAATGCAAGAGGATAGAATCAAAAGCTATAAGAAGAATAAGTAAAATGATAGTAGTAGCAAATTAATTAAAAAATATAACAATTTACTTTTTTAGACATATAAATATAGATTGATGCTTACATATATTGTATAATTAATGTAAACTTATCGAAATATATTGGTGGTGTTAATATGGATTATTCTTTGGAAGAACATCTTAAAGAAATTTGTAATAATAAAAATAAATATATGAATTTATATGCGACATGGGAATTAGATAAAAAAATATATAAAAATGCGCTTATTGCTATTATATATAATTACCCTCATTATAGTATGCATGATCATAGCCATTCGGAAACTATAATTAATAAAATAGAGATGGTACTTGGAGAATATGGCATATCTCAACTTGGGCCTACAGAAACATGGCTGATGCTTCAAGTTGCATATCTTCATGATTTCGGAATGTTGTTACAAAACACTTATATTGAAACTGAGTGGTGTAGTGCTGAATTTCAAAAATATCTATATAATTTAAAATCAGATGGCAGCAATATAAATTTGGCAGAAGCAGCAAATTATATATTAACATTAAATGAAAATATAGAAGAACTAAAGGAAAGTGATAAGTGCTGGCCTGTAAAAATAAGAAATTATGTTGTTCAAATAATATCAGAATATTTTAGAAAAAAACATGCTCAGTTAAGTAATGAATGGATTAATAATATGCAGAATTGGGACTTAGACATATCTCATAATGGATTAATTCCAGAAAGATTGTTTAATTTAGCTGGTGAAATATCTTTACTTCATGCAAAGGAGTTTAAAGATGTTTTAGAACTAAATTATTCTACAAATGGCATAGGAAATGACATTATTCATCCTAGATTAATAGCGAGCATGTTAAGACTAGGGGATTTACTAGATATTGATGATGGCAGATTTAATCCATTTGTTTCAAAAGTATTTGGAAAACTTCCTGAATTATCCGAAACTCATAGAATAAAACATAAATCAATAAAACATATACTAGTTACCCCAGAAGTCATTGAGGCTGTAGCAGATTGCAGTGATGAAGAAGTCTACAGGCAAACAAGGGATTGGTTTACTTGGATAAAAAATGAGGTTGAAAATATTTCTATAAATTGGACTCAAATAGTTCCAGCAAATTTTAATAAGGTTCCACCTAGGATTGGTAAGTTGGACGTATTATGGAATCATAAAAAAGATATAAATGAAAATATAAATCTAAAATTTGAAATTGCTCAAAAGGATGCATTTGAAATTTTAGAAGGGACTAATATATATCATAATAAGTTAGCTTTTATAAGAGAATACATACAAAATGCAATAGATGCATCAAAAATACAATTGTGGAATGACTTAAAAAATGGTCAATACAGCAATTGGATAAAAGATGATAAAATAAATCAGGAGTTAGCTCCATATGAAGTTGATGAGGCAATTTTAAAAAATTATAAAATAATTATTGATGTAAATATAAAGGAAGTAAAAATTGATGATGAAAGTGATAAGTATGATTTAATTGAATTTATTATACGGGATAGAGGGACTGGGATAAGTAAAAAAAGATTAAAATCAATTACTAATGTGGCTGTTAGTTGGGATAAAAGAAATGATTTGGAGGAAACATTTTATGATATTCCATTGTGGCTAAAACCAACGGGCACATTTGGTATAGGCATGCAATCAGCATTTTCAGTTTGTAATGAAATTCAAATTTTGACCAAATCAGATGGAGAAGAATGTAAGGAAATTAGGATTATATCAGGTAGGCAAAATGGATATATATCAGCTGTTGAGAAGAAATTGAACATGCCTAGAGGAACTCAGATAAGAATTCAGTTTGATCAGCAAAAGAAAACTACTAATGTTGAAAAATCATACAAGTATATAACAGAAGATAGTGATCCATTTAAAAGAAGGATAGATTTTAGAATTGATAATATAGTTAAGTATATAGAAAATATATATAATAAAGATAATGGAATAATACCGATTTCTGTAATGAGCCAAGATAAGGAAATATATCATAGCGATTGTTGCACAAGTATGTATTATGAATTTAAAGATAGTGCACAGGAAGGAAATTATAGATATAAATTTATATATGATAATAAATTAAATAAATTTCCTCACTGTCTAATTTATGATAGAGAAACGGTATCATTAATAAAAATAGTTTTTCCATCCATAAAAGATAGAGAATTAAGGTTTTCAGAGCCAGTTTTATTATATTATAAAGGTATTATTGTGGGGAATAATTCTCGAAGACTAAATAAAAATTTTTTGAAGATGGAATGGCATATATGGGGTTTAGCAGCAAAAGATATGTTAACAATAAGCAGGGAAAACATTAGAGAAAATTATATTGATTCATTGAATGATTATTTAAATAATTTAATTAAGTTTTCATTAATTAAATTATATAATGAAATGATTGAGAATCATGATTTACTAGATTATAAAGATATAGATTACTTAACTATAATAAGTTTGTTTAAACAATATAATATTAATTATAAAAATTTAAATATAGAAGATAAGTGTGATAATATTTTATACAGAGTATATTGTAAAGATGGCGATAAATATAAAATAAATGATATTGCAGAAAAAGATATAATAAAAGAGATAGAAAATTATTTGATATATATGCCTAGTTTCAGCAGAGAGATTTTTATTTATGTTAACGATGATACCGTCAAAAAAGCTATATGTGAAAATCTTGATAAAAATGGAGAGTTTCCTAAAAATGGTGTAATTTTTGATGGGTTTTTACCAAGAATTTTATATCATAATTATAATATTAAGATAATGAGTTATTTGCCAGCTAATGGGGAAAATTATATTTTTTATTCATTTTCGCCAAATTATGTAGAAAAGGTTACCTACAGAGATTACACAAAATATAATATTTTATTATATTTGATAACTTCTAGAAATATTAGAAGTGCTATTCCTGCAATAGAAGAATATAACTGTTTAAAAATAAAACATACAAATCAAATTGGAAACATAAAAACTCTTGGTAAAAATTATACTGAAAAATTAGATAAAATAATTTCACCAGTAAACCAAGAAGATATAGAATTTTTAATTAATAATAAACCAAGTGAGTATGATTTTATAAATTATATTACAAATAAAGAAGAGTTTGCAGAAATAGTCAACTATATATTATCACAGAGAGAAAGTAATGATTTGAAGGATGTAGAGATAAATAAAAAGAATATAAAGGAAAAATACATTGAGTTAACTAAATATATTTATCGCAGAGCTAATAAATCTCTACATAATGAATAGAAAATGTAATATAAATGTTATAAAATTGTACTGTTTTTAAGAAATAAAATTAATATAATACTATCATGAAGTAAAAGGGCTTTTGAGTAAGTCCTTTTTATTTTTTCAGTTTTAACGGTGTGTGCAACTCTTAACCCAATAAATAAGCAAGGAGATGTATATATGTTAAAACCGCCAATACCAAGAATGGGAGGCAAAAGCAAGTTAAGAAAAACCATAATTGAAATGATACCAGAGCATACCTGTTATGTGGAAATGTTCTTTGGAGCTGGATGGGTGTATTTTGGAAAAGAGCCAAGCAAGGTAGAAGTTATTAATGATATTGATAAGGAACTTATTAACTTATTTAGAATGATAAAATATCATGCTCCTGAAATAGAGAGGATGCTTGAATATGAATTCTCAGGAAGAGATATCTTTGAAGAATATAAAAACGCTAGTTTAGAGCAGCTTACTGAGATAAACAGAGCAGTTAGATTTCTATATTTAATAACTCAAAGTTTTGCAGGAAAAGGTGGCAATTATGGGTATGGAACTACTGGAATGCCTTCGCCACAAATATTTTATAAGGGTGTGCTTAATGAGCTAAAGGAAAGACTCAGAAACACCTATGTTGAAAATTTAAGTTTTGAAAAGCTATTTGAAAAGTATGATAGAAGTCATACTTTTTTCTTTTGCGATCCACCATATTTTGAAACTGCAGGTTATGGGAATGATTTTGGAGAAGAGCAGCATCTAATATTATTAGATAAGCTTAAAAATATTGAGGGAAAGTTCCTCTTAACTATTAATAATCATCCACAGGTAAAAGAGTGGTATAAGGACTTTAATATAAAAGAAGTAGAAGTAAACTACTCCATATCTAGGGAAGCTAAAGCAAGAAAGAATTATGGTGAACTTATCATTACAAACTATTAGAGGTGAAAAGCATGAGATGTACTTTTAGGACAAGGTGGGAAAATCATGAGATAGCATGCATTTGTACTTTGAAAAATAAGTGCATCCATGCTGGTAACTGTGAAGAGCTGGACTTTAGACTTAATGCTTTTGAAGGCATTAAAGGATGTATGCAGCACAGCTCGTACAAAAGGCAAAAGGGAGCTTTAAGGCAGGTGAAGCATAAATGAATTATGTGGAACCCATTAGAGATAAAAAAGAGATAGCCAGTATTTTAGCCTATGCAAGAAAAGATAATGAGAGAGATTTCATAATGCTTATGCTGGGCTTTCATACTGGCTTAAGAATTTCTGACATATTAGACCTAAAGGTTAGAGATGTTAGAAATAAAAAGAGGATAGATATTCAAGAACAAAAGACAGGAAAGTCTAAGCACTTTCTGATAAATAAGGAGCTAGGTTTATATCTAAGACAATATTGTAAAGATAAAGAATCCTATGAATATTTGATATGCAGCAGAGAAGGAATAAATAAACCTATAACAAGGCAAAGAGCTTATCAAATTATAAAAGAAATAGGTGGAATGTTTGGTCTTGAAGAGTTAGGCTGCCACTCCTTAAGAAAAAGTTTTGGATATCATCACTATATGCAGTATAAAGATGTGGTACTACTGCAGAAGATTTTTAACCACAGTAAACCAGAAATAACGCTAAGGTATATAGGAATTGAACAAAAAGCCATTGATGATAGTATAGAAGGTTTGAGCTTTCTATAGCTTTTTTTTAGCCTATAAATTTAACATATTGAGGGTATGTAAAACTAATAATTTCAAACAGGGTTTTAATATGCCTGTGATTTAGTTTTAAAGCCTTATGGCGAGGTTTTTAATGAGTTTAACAGTTTATGTATTAAGTAAAATACGTGACTTTTTTGAGGGGTGTTGAAGTGCCTAAAAACATATGCAATTTTAACGGTTGTCATCAAATAATTAAGGGCAATGAAATCTACTGTGAGCAGCATAAAAGGTCAGCAGATGAAAACCAAAAAGAAAGACATAGGATTTATAAATCCAAACGTACCGATAAAAAATATCAAGTATTCTATTCTTCCAAAGAATGGATACAGTTAAAAAGATTTATAAAGCAAAAATATAAAGGTATATGTTTGTGGTCTTACTTTATAAATGGAATAATTATTCCAGCAGATGTTGACCACCATATAATTCCAGTTAAAGATGATTGGGATTTCAGACTGAATATTTACAACATTATTCCACTATGCAATTCTGTTCATGAAAAGGTACATAAATTGTATGAATTTGATAAGGAAAAAACGCAGTCAACACTAAGAAAATTAATAAATAGGTGGAACAATTTTGAAAGGGGTGATTCACATGAAAGCTCATGAATACTTGACTTAGGGGTAGGGGGTATCAAAAAGTTTAGAGCAAGCGACGCAGGTCGCAAGCCCTCAGCCGTACAAGCTTTTTTCGGTTTTTGAGGAAAATGAGTAATTTTTAAAGGAGGGATGATGTTTGGCAGGAAGAAAAGCCATGTCAGTTAAAACAATTTTAGAGGCTGGAAACAAAAGCCATTTAACTAAAGATGAAATTGAAAAAAGGCAAGACCAAGAAAAGCAGCTCGAAAAATTGAATAGTGATAGAATTAGACCACCAACTTGGCTTGGAAAAGTTGGCAAGAGAATATTTAAGGATATTGTCAAGGAACTTGAAGCCCTTAATATTCTTGTTAATGTTGATGTTTATGGCTTAGCAATAACATCAGATGCCATGGATAAATATATACGCTGTACCATGGCACTTCATACTGAAATGCTTAAAACTAAGCAAACTACAAAGTCAGGATTTACTGAAGTAGAAAATCCTTTAGTGAGAACACAATTAAAATATGCAGAAGTATTTAATAAGTTTTCTGCTAACTTTGGATTATCTCCTGCATCTCGCTTAAAGATAGTACAACAGAACTCCCCTGAGCTTGATGAAGATGAAAGAAACTTTGAAGATGATTTCGGGGATGTATAGCACAGTATTGGAAGAGCTAATAGAATACTCAAATGAAGTTATTAAAGGGAGAATATTAGCTTGCAAAAGGCATAAACAAGCTTGTGAAAGATTTCTTAAGGATTTAGAAAAAATGGAGTTAGATAGTTGGAACTATTATTGGGATGAAGAAGAGGCTCAGAGGATTGTAAAATGGTACTCTTATTGCAAACACAGTAAGGGACCACTGGAAGGGAAACCTATAGAGCTAAATAACTGGCAAAAGTTTGTGGTATGCAATATTGAGGCATGGAAGTGCAAGGATTCAGATTATAGGCGGTTCAGATTTGCATTTATTCAGGTAGGTAGAAAGAATAGTAAAAGCCAGCTTGAAGCAGGAATGGCAGCTTATGAATGTGGAGCAAAAGGTCATAATGCAGCGGAAATATATACTTTAGGAGTTGAAAGAGAGCAGGCAAAGATTGTATTTGATGAAGTCAATCTTATGCTTAGTAAGCCTTTGAAAAAGCGATTTAAGATAGTGCAAAAGGAAATAAGACATAAAAAAAGCAATAGCTTTATAAAACATCTATCTCAAAAAGCAGGAAAAACAGGAGATGGTAAAAACCCTCAGATGGCTATAGTAGACGAATATCATGCACACAGAGATAGCAGAATGTATGATGTTATGAAATCTGGTATGATTTCAAGGCAGGAACCTCTGTTGGTTATCATAACAACAGCTGGAGAGGATTATGAAGAAACTCCATGTTATTATGAATATCAAGACTGCTGCAGTATACTTGATGGCATTATAGACAATGACAGATATTTCGTTATGATTTGTGAACTTGAAAAAGAGGATAATCCTTATGATGAAAAAAATTGGATAAAAGCAAACCCAGTAGCAGCAACTTATAAGGAGGGAATTGAAAGTATCAAGGAATTAATGGTACTTGCTAAAGACTCCAGCAATGAAAAGAAAAAAATAGATTTTTTAACTAAGAATTGCAATATATATGTTGCTGCAGGCGAAAACAAATATGTAGATATTGAATACTGGAAGAAATGCAGAAGAGATATAAGCCTTGAAGACTTTAGGGGAAGAACCTGCAATGTAGGGGCTGACTTATCAAAGACAGGAGATTTGACTTCCAATACCTTTGAATTTGACTTCATGGACAATGATGTTTTGAAATATGCAGTGTTTAGTCACAGTTATATACCAGAAGCTGTTGTCTCAGAAAAAAGTAAGACAGATAATGTGCCTTATGATTTATGGATTAGAAGAGGCTGGCTCACAAAAACAACTGCTAATGATGGCTTAATCATAGATTACATGGAAATGGTGAATTATATTGAGTCCATTGTAGAAAAGTACAATTTAAAACGTGGAAAGCTTGGATATGATCAGCATTATGCTAATTTTTTCATTGCAGAGATGGAAAAGCGAGGCTGGGAATGTGTTAAGGTTCCTCAAAGTTGTGCCAAGTTAGACAATGCTACAGTAAGCTTTAGAGATTTATTAAAGGTTCAAAGGATAGTTCACGATGGAAACAAGCTTTTTACTTGGTCTTTGAATAACTGTGAAGTGGATAAAAACAGCTTTGGAGAGATAAAGCTATCTAAAAAAGGTAAGTTTAAAAGGATAGATCCAGTGGCTAGTGCTATTTTTTCTCATGAAATGTTTATAAGTGAGTTAAATAATAAATCGGTTGACGTTAGCAAGTATGCTGGGGATGAATACTTAAATAAATTATGGAGTTAGGAGGAGGATAGCTTGAAAAAAGCAATTACTATGCTAGTGATATTCATGAAAAAGTATATAGAAGATATTTTAATTTTGAGTGGATTAATTTTGATAGTTAATGCCACTTTTTTATTGTCAAAAATAGCAGGCTTTTATTGCATGGGATTTATTCTTTTGGCTCTAGGTATATATTTAAGCATTAATCCACCAGAGAAGAGGTGAGATAATTGATATTTAGAAATTCAGCCAGAAGAATAAGAAATCAGACTGTCAGCGGCGGTGATTGGTCAACTGAGTTTGATACTTTAATGTCCTATTTAGGTGTTACTACAGATGAATTAAAAATAAAAGGAAAGAACGCACTTAAGGAAGTTGTGGTTTATATATGTATAAAGATTCTAAGTGAAACACTTGGAAAGCTGCCGCTAAAAATATATCAAGACAGCAGCGGTATAAAGAAAGCTACAGATCATTATTTATATCCTCTTTTTAAGCTAAGACCGAATCCCTATATGTCAGCCTTCGATTTTTGGAAATGTGTTGAGACACTTAGAAACATACATGGAAATAGCTATGTGTGGATTGATTTTATACCAATAGGAGTAAAAGGTGCAGGTAAGATAAAAGGATTTTATCCGTTAAATCCTGAACAAATGGAGATTTGGGTTGATGATGTGGGACTTTTAAGCAGCAAAAATTCTATTTGGTATATCTATACGGACAATTTAGGACATCAATACAAGCTTCAAAGCACTGATGTAATGCATTTTAAGGGAGTTACGACGGATGGTATTGTGGGCTTAAGTCCTATAGAAATGCTAAAAAACAGCATAGAAAACGCCAAAGCAGCTGAAAAATTCTTAAATAACAGCTTTAAAAACGGCATGCAAAGCGCTGGAATAGTTAATTATGTGGGAGATTTAAGTCCACAGGCAGAACAAAACTTCATAGAGAAGTTTGAACAGATGTCCAGCGGGTTAAAAAATGCTAACAGAATAAGTTTGTTACCTATAGGCTATCAATATCAGCCCTTAGCATTAAAACTTACAGATGCCCAATTCATAGAAAATACTAAATTGACAGCTCAGCAGATATCTGCAGCTTATGGTATAAAGCTTCATCAGTTAAATGAGATGGAGAAGTCCTCCTATGCAAGTACAAGCGAAGCAAATAGAGAGTTTTACACAGATTCTCTTATGGCTACTTTAACCATGTATGAGCAGGAAATTGTGTATAAGTGTTTTCTTAATAGTGAGATACAAAACGGATACTACGTAAAATTTAATGCTGATGTTATTATGCGTGGTGATCCTAAAACAAGATTTGAGGCATATGCCACAGCTATTCAAAATGGTATAAAAACACCTAATGAATGCAGAGCTATGGAGGAAGATCCTCCCAAAGAGGGTGGAGACCAATTAATAGTTAATGGAAACTATATTCCTCTTACAAGGGTGGGAGCTGCTTACAATAACAATGGAGGTGATAATTAATGTCTAAGTTTTGGAGGTTTATAAAAAACGCTGCTACAGATGATTTACCAGAGAACATAGAGCTTCATATTGAAGGTGACATAATAAGTGATGATGATGCATGGATATATGAATGGTTTGGAATAAACGCAACTTCTCCTAATGCTTTTAAAGAAGAGCTAAATCAGTATAGTAATAAAGATATTACTGTTTGGATTGATAGCTATGGTGGAGATGTTTTTGCAGCTGCAGGTATTTATAATTCGTTGAAAGAACACAGTGGGAAAGTGACGGTTAAGATTGATGGTAAGGCTATGTCTGCAGCTTCTGTAATTGCCATGGCTGGGGATGAAATATTGATGTCACCAGTAGCTATTATGATGATTCATAATCCACTTTCGGCAGTTCAAGGATATGCAAGCGATATGAGAAAGCAGGCAGATGTATTAGATGAAGTTAAGCTTTCATTGATTAATGCATATCAGGCTAAGACTAATATGTCTAGGAATAAAATCAGCGCTATGATGGATGATGAAACCTACATGTCAGCTAATACTGCATTAAAGAAAGGTTTCGCAGATGGAATATTATATCAGGATGAGGAAAACCAAGACGTATTAAATTTTTCCTTCGATAGATTCGCCATACAAAATAGTGCTAATGTTGCTGCAAAGCGGTACTTTGATTTTGAAAAGCTTAGAGAGCCTAAGCCAAAAACTAATATGGATGAAAAGCAAATACTAAAGGCTAAATTAGCTTTAGAGTTAGAACTCTAGGGCTTTTTTTATATTCAAAATATGAAAGCGAGGAAAGATAAATGAGTAAAGAGTTAAGAGAATTGTTAAATAAGTTTGATGGGTTGCAGAATGAAGCAAATACACTAATGAACAAAGAAGGGGCTACAGCAGAAGAAATAAAAGCAAAAACAGAGGAATTAAAGGCTATAAAGGCTAAGATAGAAGCTCAAAAGGTACTTGATGATGGTAAGAACTTCAATGAAAATGGCATAGAGATAACAGATCAGTCTAAGGATAATCTATCAAAAGTAGACAATAAGGAAGTATCTGCGCTTCATGTTAAAGCTTTTGCTAAGGCTATAGCCAAGAGACAACTAAACGGAGAGGAAATAAAGGCTCTATCAAGCAATACTGATGCAGATGGTGGGTATCTTATACCTAAAGATATACTAACTAAAATAAATGAATTATCAAGGGAATATGTAAGCTTAAGAGAGCTTGTAACAGTAATTCCTGTTAATACAAAAGAAGGTTCAAGAATAATAGAAAAAAATGCTTCAAATGCACCTTTTGAAGATGTAGAGGAATTAGCTGATTTACCAGATTTAAAATCACCTCAGTGGGCAAAGATTGATTACAAGATAAGAGACTTGGGAGGTCTTCTACCAATACCTAATAGCTTGCTAGATGATGAAACAGGGGGTTTGGTAGATTATTTAGCTCAATGGTTTGTAAAGAAAGCTTATGCAACAGACAATGACATGCTGCTTAATGCAGACGGAACTAAAGGAAGCCAAGGCATACTAGGTACAGCCAAGGAAACTGTAGCAGATAATGAAAATGTATTTACTAAAGAGGTTCTTACTTCTGTGGTAACCTTCAATAAGCTAAAGACAGTTTTAAATAAAAGTTTCCCAAGACCAATAGCTGCAGCAGCAAAGATTGTTACTAATCAAAGCGGACTTGATATATTAGATGGAATGGAAGATAGCACAGGAAGACCATTGCTAACTGGGGATGGGACTCAAGAATTTCCGTATAAATTCAAGGGTAAAACAGTCATAGTTTATGATGATGATACTTTACCAAATGATAATACAGATGTGGCTAATCCATTAGTACCTTTTATAATTGGTGACCTAAAGCAAGGTATAGTTTTGTGGGACAGACAGCAAATGAGTGTGGCATCTTCCAAGGAAGCAGGCTTTAAAAATAACAGCACAATAATGAGAGGAATAATAAGACAGGACTCTAGGGTTTGGGATAAGAAAGCTGTTAGAATTCTTTACTCTAAGGTGGGCTAGTAGAGGGGAATACCCCTCTTTCTTAATTGTGAGGTGAAGAAATGGTATTAACAGTTATAGAGGCTAAAAAATATTTGCGCTTGGAAGAAGATTATACCTCGGAAGATGAAGATATAGAAAGTTTAATAATGGCAGCAGAGCAGTATCTTATTAATGCAGGCTGCATTTTAATTGAAACTGATAATGTGGCAAAATTAGCAATTAAAATGCTGGTGGTTCATTGGTATGAAAACAGGGAACCCACAGGTCAAGGCAACCAACTTGCTTATGGCTTGCAGAGCTTAATTGCACAGCTTAAGTATTGTTATGATACAAGCTATAGTGGAGGCAGGTCATGAATCCAGGAATATTGAATGAAAGAATAATGATACAAAAGAGAAATCTTATAAAAGAAAAAGGAATACCAAAGCCAGTATGGGAGGAGTTTTATGGCTGCTGGAGTGGAATAAATAATTTGTTTGGAAATGAGTTATACCAAGCCATCAATGTGAATTTAGAAAATACTTTAAACTTTACAGTTAGATACTGCAACCGCCTTGATAACCTTAATACAAAAGAATTTAGGGTTGTATGGAAAGGAAGAGTTTTTAACCTAGTATATGTGGATTACTTAAACATGAAGAAGGAAAAAATTATATTGAAGGCTACAGAGGTAATGTGATATGGCGGTTAACATGGATTTAAGCGGAATAGACGGTTTGCTGGAAGACATAAAAAAGGTATGCTCAGAGGATGAACTGAATAAGACGAATAAAAGTATATTAAAGAAATGTGGTAAGTTAGTTCAAAATAAAGCTGGATCTAAAGCTCCAAAGTCAAAAAATCCATGGAATAGTGGAAGAAAAGGCAGCCGAAGTGGAAAGCATATGGCTGACAACATACCGATTTCAGCAGTAAAAAATAAAAATGGACAATTATATATTCTTGTTGGATGGGAGAAGGGTGATTCGTCTCCTTATTTTTATGCCAAATTTATAGAGTATGGATGGGGAACAAGCAAGAATAAGCCCCAGCCATTCTTACAGAATTCTCTAAAAGAGGAGTCAACCGAATTTTACAATATAGCAAAGCAAGAATACAGCAAGCTTTTAGCAGACTTTAGTTAAGGAGAGATAGCATGGACAATATAGAATTAATCGATACTGCTTTATCCAATGCCCTTGATTCCATACCTGTTAGATATGGTTGGTATGATGAAAACATAAATGAAACTCATGTAACTTTTATTCTGCTGAATGAAGATGTAGAGGGATATAGTGATGATGAGGATGAAATAACAGGCACAGAGTTTCAGGTTGATATATGGAGCAGAGATAATGTGGAAGATTTGAAGAAACAGATTAAAAAGGCTTTAAAGGCTATAGATTGTACTTTTCTACAGGGGCAGGATCAGTATGAAGAGGATACAAAAATATATCATAAGGCATTACGATTTTTCATCCTAAATGAAGAATCAGAATAAGCATAGAAAGGAAGAGATATAATGGCAAGAAGAAAAGGTCTAAAAGATATATATGTGGCTGTAATAACAAAGGATGATGCTACTACTTATACAACTGGCACTCCAGTGTTGGTAAAGAAGGGAGTTACAGCAAAAATAAGTATTAAAAAGTCCAGTGAACAAATAAAAAGTGATGATGTCACAGAGGAAACCGTAGATGGGTTCGAAAGTGGCTCTATAGAAATTGAATGGGGAGACTTATCGCCTACAGAAAAAGCCATGTTAATGGGATACACTGTACAAAATGGATTTCTTGCGGAATCAACTGATGATGTGGCAAAGAATATAGCCATAGGTTTTAGATCAAAGAAAACAGACGGAAAATATGAATTTAGCTGGTACTATAATGTTAAGTTCGGACAGGGTGAAGACAGTGATTATGAATCCATGGGTGGTGGAGATAAGCCAAAGATACAGTCACAGGCTATAAAAGGCGATATAATGGGCAGACAGAAGGATAATAGGTATAGAATAAGAGTCGATGAAAGCTACTTATTAGATACTGATACTGATGCAAAGGCAGCTATAGCTGATTGGTTTAGTAAAGTGCAGGAACTACCGAGTGCAGCATAAGAGGGAGGAAACTCTCTCTTTCATTATGAATAGAGGGAGTAGTTTATATAATGATAGAATTAACATTAAATTTTCACGAAGAAAAAGAAGATAACGGTGAAATGAAGGATGTAGTCACATCTAAAACTTATAGGCAGCCAGTAATAACAGGACAGCATTATAGAAAGCTGCAGGAAGCCATTAAGGATTCTCAAAGCTTAAGTCAGTATGAGCAGGAACAATTAGCGGTTCAATATATCATCTTCTTCTTTGGGTATAAATTTACGGAAGAGGAATTTTGGAACGGAATTGAGCTTGAGAACTTTGTAAGTATATACAGGGATATAACCTCAGAAGTTATAAACAAGTATAATGCAGGAATGAATAAGCTGCTAAAAAAATAAATCCGCAAGAGGAAGAAGATACCCAGCCCTCTTGCGGTTCTGCTTTTGATGATTATGATCTAGAAAATGGGTATGTTACTAAAGAAGAAATACAAGATAAAGAATATGAAATTAACATGAAAAATCTATATTATATATATAATTTTGCCCAAGAATATGGTAATAGTTTTGAGGAATGTGAGAATATGGACATTATAGCTTACATGGACTACATGGGCTTTAAAATATTAATGGATAAGGAACTGAAAGAGTATGAAGAAGAGGCAGAGGAGGTGGATTAATTGGCTAAGGGTACTAGTGTTAATGTAAGAATTGGAGCGGATGCATCAAGTTTTAAAAAGGAAATGAATGATGTATCAAACCAGCTTAAAGTCACTGAATCAGAGTTTGGTGTAGCGAGTGAAAAAGCTAAATTGTTTGGTACAGAAGAAGAGCAATTAGGTGCTTTGCAAGCTGAACTTTCCAACAAATTAAAAGGTCAAAATACTCTTTTAAATATGCAGAAAGAGTATATAGGAAAGCTTCAAAATGACACTCAGTTATATAAAAATAGATTAACAGCTTTGACCAGTGAGATTAATTCTACCTCAGAGGCTTATAAAAAAAGTGTTGAAGCAACTGGCAAGGACAGCGCAGAATCTAAAAAACTATATGATGAATTAAATAAGCTTAAGGAGCAATATACCAAAACTGAAAAATCTATTGAAAATAATAATAAATCTATAGATAATGCAACAATTAAATTCAATAAACAGCAGAAAGAAATATTGAATACTGAAAAGAGCTTGCAAGACTTAGTCAAAACTGAAGATGATACCTCTAAAAAGACCGAGGAAATGGGCGGTAAGTTTGATGGACTTAAAAAACATCTTGGAGATATAGGAAATGCTATAAAAACTGGCTTTGGAATGTCTATAGGCAGAGACTTATGGGAAAAAGCTAAAGAAGGCATTTCTGAGATTGCCACACAAAGTACAGAAGCGACTAAAGCCATGAATAATATAGGCGCTGCCACTGGAGTTACTGGTGAGGACTTGCAAGACTTTCAAAAAATCATGTTAGAGATTTATGGAGATAATTATGGGCAAAGTTTTGATGATATAGCCGAGGCTATGACAAACATACAGCAACAGACAGGTATGAGTACAAAAGAATTAAAAGGATTTACCGAAAATGCTTTGTTACTTAGAGATACTTTTGATTTTGATGTAAATGAGAGCGTTAGAAGCGCCAATATGCTTATGATGCAATTCGGTTTAAGTGGTGATGATGCCTATAATTTAATAGCTCAGGGAGCACAGAAAGGATTAAATAAAAACGGTGACTTATTAGATAGTATAAATGAGTATTCTGTGCAGTTCAAAGGGCTAGGCTTCAATGCTGAAGAAATGTTCAATATATTAGAAAATGGTGCGATGAATGGAACTTTTAGCGTAGATAAGCTTGGGGATGCAGTAAAGGAATTTGGGATAAGAGCCAAGGATGGTAGCAATACAACCCAAGATGCATTTCAAAAACTTGGCTTAAATGTACAGCAAACAGAGCAAAAATTTGCACAAGGTGGAGATACCGCAAAGAAAGCTTTTCAAGAAGTAAATAAAAGATTATTAGCTTTGCAAGATCCATTGAAGCAAAATCAAATTGGTGTTGAGCTGTGGGGGACTATGTGGGAAGACTTAGGTAAAACAGGTATTACTAATCTAACTAATTTAGATGGAGGCATAGACAAGACCTATAATGCCTTAAATGATATAAAAAAGATTAAATACAATGACATAGGATCAGCTATGCAGGGTATAAAAAGACAGCTAGATACATCTATACTCATTCCGCTTGAAAATCAGCTGCTTCCTAAGTTAAATGATTTAGCTAATTGGATACAGCAGCATATGCCTCAGATTAAGCAAACTGCTGGAGATGCAGGAAAGGTAGTAGGAGATGTATTTCAGCATGTAGGTGATGTTATTAGCTTTGTTAAACAAAATGCTGACTGGCTTATACCTACTTTAGCAGGATTGCTAGGTGCTTTTCTAGCGTTTCAAGTTATAAGTGGTATTATAGGGCTATTTACTGCATTTACAAGTCCCATAGGCTTGATTGCAATAGGGATAGGAGCATTAATAATTGTTGGCTATGAGCTAGTAAAGAATTGGGACTATATAAAGGGTGCTCTTAAAGACACTTGGTACTCAATAGAACAAACAGGAGAATGGCTTTGGAATCAACTAAAATTAGGGGCTCAAGGATTTTTAAACTTTTTTATAGATGGATGGAATGATATTGCAGATTCTCTTGATAGCATAAATGTGCCTATTCCAGATTGGTTAGGCGGTGGAAATTTTGGATTTGATGTTCCACACGCGCAAAGAATAAATTGGTTCGCCAAAGGGACAGACAATTTCCCTGGTGGGCTTGCTGGAATAAATGAAGCTGGTGGTGAAATAGTAAACCTTCCTTCAGGAACTCAGATAATCCCACATGATGTATCCATGGAAATGGCAAGGAATACAGCTAATAGTAACAATACTGGAATCGGTGGAGATATATATTTAACTGTAGATATTCCTCTTGACGGTAAAACCTTAGCTAAGCAGACTTTTAAGTTTACTCAAAAGCAGCTTAAGGATGCTATTGCAGCAAATAGCAGAAGCAGGGGAGGAAAGTAAAGATGAAATACTTTTGCTTAATAGATGATGTCTCCTGTTTAGATATAGGCATTAAGATAATCAGTAGAGTGAATATTCCAGTGGCACAGCGAGATGTGGAAGAGATTGATATAGAAGGCAGAAATGGAAGTTTAATAAGAGATAAAGGGCGGTGGTTAGATAAAGAAATAACTATCGCTTTTAACTTTATTGATAGGTACAATTTTACTGCTAAATGCAGGTGGATATCCAAATGGCTAAGAGGCTCAAAACTTAAATTTTCTGACGATTTAGGTGTATTTTATAAGATAAAAAAAGTTGAATGCGAGGATATTCAAAGATCCTTAAGGTATAAGGGTAGCTTTAGCGTGAAGTTTACTGTAGATTCTTTTGCTTGGCTTGAGGATGGACAAAATATTATTACACTTTCTTCAAGAGCCAAGCTGCTTAATGTAGGTACCTACGAAAGCAAACCTATATTAAAAGTTTATGGAAGTGGCAGCATAGACTTATTTGTTAACAGCACTGAAATAAATCTTAATAATGTAAGTGACTATGTGACTATAGATTCTATGATAATGGACTGTTATAAGGATGAAATGAATGCTAATAGCCAAATGAGTGGAGAGTTTCCAGTGCTTCAAGAAGGCGAAAATAGCATAACTTGGAGTGGAAATATAAATAAAATAGAAATTACGCCTAACTGGGTGTATTTGTAGGAGGTGAAAGGATGCAGTATATAAAAAGAATTAATTTAGATATAGATAAAAATGTTAATGTGACTATAGATGCTAAGCAGAATGATACTAAAAGCCGATTTATTGAGTTTACCTTATATAATAACACAGTTGTTATGGACTTAACTAACCATACAGTTAAAATATTTGCAGTTAAAGCAGATAACAAGCTTATATTCAATAATGTAACGGTGGAAGATGCTGCAAATGGCAAGGTGCTTGTAGAGCTTACTAGCCAAGCTTTAGCAGTTATTGGGGTTTTGCAGTGTGAAATTGCAATATACGGAAGTGATAGCAGTATATTAACTACTAAGACATTTACAATTAATGTTCTAGAAGGTATTAGAAATGATAGTGCTATCCAAAGCACAAATGAATTCACTGCTTTATCTTCTGCTTTATCACAGACACAAAATTGGAATGACCAATTTACAAGCATATATCCTAACTTAGACCAAAAGTATAGCACTAGATTAAATGCTTTGGAGAGTATGCAGATTGGTTGCAGAAATTTAATACAAAATAGTGGCTTTGAATATAGTGCTCCTGTTTGGTGGGGAACTGCTAATGGGGCAAAATCTACTGTAGACAATACTGTAAGCAAGGAAGGTATTAACTCACTAAAAATAGATACAACAAGCTACACAAATAGTTCAACTGGATTTTATGGTACTCTTCCTACTGTTAGTGGGAAAAAATATACTATTAGCGGATGGATATATTCACAGACCGCTATAAGTGCTATGGCTATAAATATAGCTAGAAGCGACTGGACTGTACAAACTTATGGAGCTTCAGACATACCAGCTGGAGTATGGACATATTTTTCTCAAACTTTTATAGCTTCAGCAAGTTATTTAAGAATAGAAATATTTAAACTAAATGCAGTATATTGGGTAGACAATCTAGAGCTAGAAGAAGGGGACAAAGCTACCACATGGTGTCCTGCACCAGAAGATTCATTTAACTATACTGATAATGTACAGATTGGTGGAAGAAATTATATAGTAGGTTCAGATTTTATTCAGCTAAATTCAGCATATGCTGCAAGAGGTGGATATAGTATTGCAATAGATTCTAGCTCAACAGTAAGGTCATATAATTCTTTGAGAATAACATCATCAGTTGCAGGAGCCACTGGAATAAATGATTGGTATACTTACATTACTGCAAGAGGATTATCTGCTGGAGCAACTTTTACATTAACTGTTTATGTAAAATCTCAAAATGGTTCAAATGTAAGCTTTCGTATCGGCGCGGGCTCATCATCTAATACAGTTACTCAAAAATTAGCACCCATTACATGGACAAGAGTTAATATCCAACTTACATTAGCAACA